>NZ_JBFAPG010000677.1:0-2467 GCF_040675595.1 Micromonospora sp. NPDC049580 | reverse complement strand
CACGGGATCACCCCGCGCCGCCTCCGGCGGAGGGTCAGTGGTGCGTGAACGACTGGCGGACCGTGCCGCCGACGATCGCGCACCACGTGCTCGTGCTGAGCTTGCCGTTGCGGGGCAGCCCGTGCAGCGCCTGCAGGTCCTGCACGGCCCCGCGGGTGGCGTGGTCGTACGCGCCGGTGACGGTGACCGCGTACCCCTTGGTCGCGAGGATCTCCTGGACGGCCGTGACCGGCGCGCCGGCGGCGTGCTGGTCGAGCTCGGGCGCCAGGGTCTCCCAGGTCGGCGTGGTGAGCGTGGCGTCCACGTCCACGGCGATGCCGTTGCGGGCCTGCCAGTCCTGCACGGCGGCCACGGTCGCGGCGTCGAACGTGCCGCTGACCGTCACGGCGTAGCCCCGGTAGGCCAGCAGGTGCTGCACCACCCGGACCGACGGCGAGTTGACGAACCGCCACAGATCCGGCCAGCGGCGGGCCGGCACGTCACCCAGCTTGGTGCCGAGGGCCGCGTGGACCCGCCGCCGCAGCTGCGGGAACTGCCGGTAGAACGCCGCCCCCGGGCAGTCGGTGGTGCGGAAGTCCCAGTGGCCGAAGATGTCGAAAGCGTGCAGCCCGTACTGCCGGCAGATGGCTACGCAGAGCTTGACCAGCGAGTCGGTCAGCGCCTCCGGTGGAGTCTCGGTGACGTAGGTGCCCTCGTTCTCGATGCCGATGGCGCGGCCGTTCTCGCCCGGGCAGTGCGCCGAGATCATCTGACGGTCGCCCGCTTCGAGGCGTTCCAGGCTGCCCCGGCGGCCCTCCAGCACGTAGCCGCCGCGGCTCACCGTGAAGTGCTGGCCGGTGTCCGACCAGCCGTTGCCGTCGATGTGCAGGTCCTGGCAGTCGTGGGCCAGCTTGACCGCCTGCTCGCGGGAGTAGTCGGTGACGTTCGGGAACGCCATGTGATGCACGATGATCTTGTTGGTGGGGATGGCGCTGACCGACAGCGGGTCCTTCGGCGGGCGGGCGGCCCACTCGTCGCAGCTGATAATCCAGTCCAGGTCGGTGCCGGGAGCGGCCTGCGCCGCGCCCGAGAAGGCGAGTTCGCTTCCGACGACGGCGACCGTGGCCGCGCCGAGACCGGCCCGCAGCAGCGTTCGGCGGTCCACTTCGGAATGGTCGACGTGCATGACATCTCCTCCTGCGGCCGACGGCGGGGGGATGAAAAGTAGCTCCAGTGGCCGCACGTACTCCGGAGAATATTGCCAAGACTCGTCCGCGCGCTAGACCCTCCGAGCGGGAGCGGCGTTTCCCCGTCCGCTGGTGGGGGTAGGTCGGTGGCCTACCATCCCGGCTGCTCCGCATGGAGGAACGACCCTATGAGTGACAACGTCAGCGACGCGGTGGGCGACGCCCTTCGCTCGGTGATGCTCTTCCTGCCCAAGGCCGTCGCCTTCCTGGCGATCCTGGTGGCCGGTTGGCTGATCGCCAAGGCCGTACTGAAGATCGTGGAGAAGGTCCTCGAACGCGTGGGCTTCGACCGCGCCGTCGAGCGCGGCGGCATCCGCCGGGCCCTGAACCGCTCCCGGTACGACGCCAGCGACATCGTCGCGAAGCTCGTCTACTACGCGGTGCTGCTGCTCACCCTGCAACTCGCCTTCGGCATCTGGGGGCCCAACCCGATCTCCGACCTGATCACGGCCGTGGTCGCGTGGTTGCCCCGCGCCTTCGTCGCGATCGTCATCGTCGTGGTCGCCGCCGCCATCGCCAACGCCGTGAAGGACATCATCAGCGGCGCGCTCGGCGGGCTGTCGTACGGTCGGGTGCTGGCCGGTATCGCCTCGGTGTTCATCCTCGGCCTGGGCGTCATCGCGGCGCTGAACCAGATCGGCGTGGCCACCGCGGTCACCACCCCGGTGCTGATCGCGGTGCTGGCCACTGTGGGCGGCATCCTCGTCGTCGGGGTCGGTGGCGGCCTCATCCGTCCGATGCAGAGTCGCTGGGAGGCGTGGCTGACCCGCGCCGAGCAGGAGTCGCAGCTGATCGCCACGCACGCCCGTGCCTACCGGGCCGGTCGCCGCGACGCCGAGGCCGAACTGGCCCGCTCGACGGCCGCCCGCGCCGACGCGGACGCCACCCCGGTGACGACCCGGCCGTCCGACCCGGAGGCCACGCAGGTGGTGACCCGTCCCGCCGAGGCGGACGCGACGCAGGTGACGACCCGGCCGTCCGACCCGGAGGCCACCCAGGTGGTGACCCGTCCCGCCGACAGCGTCGACGACACCACGCAGGTGGTGGCCCGTTCGACCGACCCGGACACCACGCAGGTGGTGGATCCCCACCGTGACGCCGACACGACCCAGGTGATCAGCGGCGGGGTTCCGGGCCAGCGCAGCAGCAGCGACGACAGCGAGACCACGACGGTCATCCCGCCGGTGGATCCCCACCGGCGTTGAACCTCGGCGCGACGGCGGGGCGGGATCCACGCGGAT
>NZ_JBFAPG010000676.1:0-2472 GCF_040675595.1 Micromonospora sp. NPDC049580 | reverse complement strand
TGTCAGCCGCCCATGCCCTGCTTGAGCGCGGCGCCGATCTGCACCGCCCGGCGGGCGGTGAGGGCGCAGGCGCCCAGCGCCACCGCGTCCGGGGCGATCTCCCCGTTGTTGCTGGTGTGCGAGGCGCCGTACGGGTTGCCGGCGATGAACTGGCTGGAGTCGGTGTAGCCGGGGGGCACCACGACACCACCCCAGTGGTAGAAGACGTTGAAGAGCGAGGTCAGGGTGGTCTCCTGCCCTCCGTGCGAGGTCGCCGTCGAGGTGAAGCCCGCGTAGACCTTGTTGGCCAACGCGCCCTGCGCCCACAGCGGACCGGTGGTGTCGATGAACTGCTTCAGCTGGGCGGCGATCATGCCGTACCGGGTGGGGGATCCGAAGATCGCCACGTCGGCCCAGGCCAGGTCGTCGATCATCGCCTCGGGCACGTCCTGGGTCTCCAGGTGGTGCGCCTGCCAGCCGGAGTTGGAGCGGATCGCCTCGTCCGGCGCCAGCTCCCGCACCTTGCGCAGGCGCACGTCGGCGCCGGCCTCCCCGGCGGCCTCGCACGTGGCCTGCGCCATCTGGTACGTGATGCCGGTGGCGCTGTAATAGATCACCGCTACCTTGGTCTGGGCAGCCATCAGATTGTCCCCTTCTCGTCTCGGGTCAGCTCCCGCGACTACCCCCCAGGTGCGGTGACAAACGACGCCGACAGCGGCCTTCCGGTCGTCCGGGCTCAAGTTTTCCGCAAGTTCCCGGTCGTTGCGGCCCGGCCGCCCGCGCGGGCGGCCATCCTGATGCCATCGGTGCCGGCGCGATCCTGCCGCCGGATGGCACCGGGCGCCTGAACGGGGGATCGCGCTCCGCTGGCAACGACGCTGGCGCAGCGCGATCAGGGGCACTTCCCGAACCTCCCGGCCGGTGCGCTCAGTGGACCAGCGCCGCCATCAGCCGGTCCAACTCGCCGGCCGGGTCAGCGGTGAGACCGGTGTGCACCGGGCCCGCCTGGATCATCGTGCTGCGGGGCGCGGCCAGCCAGTGGAACCGCTCACCGAGCCGCATCCGGGTCGCCGGCCCGTCACCGGAGCAGGTCCGGTCCAGGGAGTCGAGCACCGCGGCCACGGCCGGCAGATCGACGTCGGATGCCAGCGCGTGGACCCGATCGGCGTCCAGGTGCGTCCGCGCGGCCAGGAAGTCGCGCTGCTGGCAGTAGAGCAGCACCCCGACGTTGATCTGCTCGCCGCGCTCGATGCGGGGCACCAGCCGGATGAGGGCGTACTCGAAGGGATGCCTCACGCCACGCTCCCCGCCGGTAGCCAGTCCGTCGGGCGGGCGACCCGCCGCGACAGGTGCGCCACGTACGCCTCCCGCGCCGCGTCGGCCGAGTCGAAGTCGGCGGCGGTCAGCCACTGGGCCGGCACCAGCGCCAGCACCTCCCGCAGCAGCTCCGGGGTGACCCGGGGTGCCAGCTCCGCGTCGGCCTCGGCCAGCCGCGACGCGTACGGCTCCAGCACGTGATCGTCCGCGCGGTAGGCCCGGTGCACTGCGGCGTCGGCGCGCGGCCAGTTGTGGTGGAAGTACAGCGCGGCGCCGTGGTCGATGAGCCACAGCTCCCGGTGCCAGACCAGCAGGTTCGGGTTGCGCCAGCTCCGGTCGACGTTCTCCACGTACGCGTCGAACCAGAGCACCCGGGACGCCAGCACGGCATCGACCGGGTGTGCGACCGGGTCGAAGCCGAGCGCTCCCGGGAGGAAGTCCATCCCCAGGTTGGCGCCGCCGCTGTTGCGCAGCAGCTCCTGCACCTCCTGGTCGGGCTCGGCCCGCCCGATCACCGGGTCGATGTCGAGGACCACCAGCGGCGGCACCCGCAACTCCAGCCGGCGGGCCAGCTCACCGCAGATCACCTCGGCGATGAGCGCCTTGGGCCCCTGCCCGGCGCCGGAGAACTTCGCCACGTACGTGCCGAGGTCGTCGGCCTCCACGACGCCCGGCAGCGAGCCACCCTCGCGCAGCGGCGTGACGTAGCGGATGGCGTTGACCTGGCGGAGCACGTCGCCCACCCTACTGGGGCCCGGGTCGCGACCCGCCCCGCGTCGTCGAACGTGCTCCCCGTCGGGGCGGCCCGCGTCAGTCGAGCTTGTCGCGCAGCTTGTTGACCTGCGTCTGGAGGCGGTCCACCGCGTTCTCGTTGTTGACGAAGGTGGTGATGCCCGCGGCGAGGCCGAGGCCGATCAGCACCGCCAGGATGCTCAGCACCAGACCGCCGATCGACACCCCGCGGCCGGTCACCCCGGGTCGTTGCGCCATCTTGAGCCCGACGATGCCGAGGATGATTCCGATGATGCCGAGCACCAGCCCCAGCCAGGCGAGGATGGCGGTCAACACGCTGAACAGGCCGGCGACGCCGAACACCAGAGCGAAGGTGGCGGCCGCACTGGTCTTCGCGTTGGCTTCCCCCCGGTGGCTCCGAGACCCGGCCGGTACGCCGGCACC
>NZ_JBFAPG010000675.1:0-2475 GCF_040675595.1 Micromonospora sp. NPDC049580 | reverse complement strand
AGGTTTGCGTCAGGTGGAGGCTCCCCGCTGACGCAAACCTCTTGATCACCGCGGGCGGGTCAGGGGGGTGGGAGGTGGGTGGGGTCAGGCGGGGGTGGGGAGGGTTTTTTCGATCGCCGCGCGGAGGTCGTCGGAGTCGGGTTCGACCGTGGGGGCGAAGCGGGCGGCGACCGTGCCGTCCGGGGTCACCAGGAACTTCTCGAAGTTCCAGCGGACGTCCCCGGTGTGTCCGTCGGCGTCCGGAGTGTCCACCAGCGCGGCGTAGAGCGGGTGCCGGTCGGGCCCGTTCACGTCGACCTTCTCGGTCAGCGGAAAAGTCACCCCGTAGTTGACCTGGCAGAAGTCGCTGATCTCGGCGGCGGTGCCCGGCTCCTGCCCGGCGAACTGGTTGCACGGCACGCCCAGCACCACCAGGCCACGCTCGGCGTAGGTGTCGGCGAGGGTCTGGAGGCCGGCGTACTGCGGGGTGAGGCCGCACCGGGAGGCGACGTTGACCACCAGCAGCGCCCGGCCCCGGTACTGGGCGAGGTCGGCGGGCCCGCCGCTGAGGGCGTCGATCGGGATGTCGAAGACGGTCATGGGCCCGAGGCTACGCGCCGGCCCGCGACCCCCGACCGCTGACCGGCGGCTCGGTGCGGGCGCAGTCCACGCACCAGAAGAAATCGAAACATGGACATCTTGACGAACTGATGACGGCGTGAGTACCGTCTCACCATCTCTTTTGGAAAGTTTCCTAACAGTTCGGGAGACGCCTTATGAAAAGATCGCTCCGCCGGGCCCTCTGGGCCGGTGCCGTGGTCGCCGTGACCGTCGCGGCGGTGCCGATGACGACTGCGTTCGGTGCCGGCTCGGTCACCACCACGTTCGCCAAGGCGCAGGACTGGGGGACCGGTCACGAGACGAAGGTGACCGTGACCAACGGCTCCAGCGCCACGGTCGCCACCTGGCGCATCGAGTTCGACCTGCCGTCAGGCACCACCATCAGCAGCGCGTGGGACGCCGACGTCACGAGCAGCGGCAACCACTACGTCGCCGTCAAGAAGAGCTGGGCCGGCAGCCTCGCGCCCGGCGCCTCGTTCAGCTGGGGCTACAACGGCACCGGCGCCTACAAGGCGCCGCTGAACTGCACCGTCAACGGCGCACCGTGCGGCGGTGGCACCCCGACCACCCCGCCGACCACCACCGCGCCGCCCACCACGGCCCCACCCACCACGGCGCCGCCCACCACCGCTCCGCCCACCACGGCGCCCCCGACCACCACCCCGCCGAACACGGGCGGCAAGAAGGTCGTCGGCTACTTCGCCGAGTGGGGCGTCTACGGCCGCAACTACCACGTCAAGAACATCCAGACCAGCGGCTCGGCCGCCAAGCTGACCCACATCCTGTACGCCTTCGGCAACACCACGGGCGGTCGCTGCACCATCGGTGACAGCTACGCCGACTACGACAAGGCGTACACGGCGGCGGAGAGCGTGGACGGCGTCGCCGACACCTGGGACCAGCCGCTGCGCGGCAGCTTCAACCAGCTGCGCAAGCTCAAGCAGCTGAACCCGCACCTCAAGGTGATCTGGTCGTTCGGCGGCTGGACCTGGTCCGGCGGCTTCACCCAGGCCGCCCAGAACCCGGCCGCGTTCGCCGAGAGCTGCTACAACCTGGTCGAGGACCCGCGCTGGGCGGACGTCTTCGACGGCATCGACGTCGACTGGGAGTACCCGAACGCCTGCGGCCTGACCTGTGACACCAGCGGCCCCAACGCGTTCAAGAACGTGATCGGCGCCCTGCGGTCGAAGTTCGGGTCCAGCGCCCTGGTCACCGCCGCGATCACCGCGGACGGCAGCAACGGCGGCAAGATCGACGCCACCGACTACGCCGGTGCCATCGGCAACCTCAACTGGCTCATGCCGATGACGTACGACTACTTCGGCGCCTTCAACGCCCAGGGCCCGACGGCGCCGCACTCGCCGCTCACCTCGTACACCGGCATTCCGCAGCAGGGCTTCAACTCCGACGCGGCGATCCAGAAGCTCAAGAGCAAGGGCATCCCGGCCAACAAGCTGCTGCTCGGCATCGGCTTCTACGGTCGGGGCTGGACGGGCGTCACGCAGGCCGCACCGGGCGGCAGCGCCACCGGCGCGGCGCCGGGCACCTACGAGGCGGGCATCGAGGACTACAAGGTCCTCAAGAACACCTGCCCGGCCACCGGCATGATCGCCGGCACCGCGTACGCCAAGTGCGGCAGCAACTGGTGGAGCTACGACACCCCGTCGACCATCAACGGCAAGATGACGTACGCGAACAACCAGGGCCTCGGTGGCGCGTTCTTCTGGGAGCTCTCCGGCGACACCAGCAACGGCGAGCTCATCGGCGCCATCAAGGGCGGCCTCGGCTGAGCCGACGGTCGACGCACCACCCACACGGCGGGGAGGGGCCCGCACCGCCTCTCCCCGCCCGTGCCGTACCGGCCCGGTCGACGCC
>NZ_JBFAPG010000674.1:0-2491 GCF_040675595.1 Micromonospora sp. NPDC049580 | reverse complement strand
CCCACCGGCACCCGGATCGGCACCGTCGGCCGGCCGCTGCCCGGCGTGCAGGTTCGCGGCGGCGGCGGGCGAGGTCTCGGTCAGCCCGTACCCCTCCAGGATCGTCACGCCGACGCCCCGGAAGAAGTGTCCGAGCCGGGGGCCCAGCGGCGCGCCGCCGGAGATGGCGTCGCGGCACCGCCCGCCGAGCGCGGCGCGCAGCTTGCGGTAGACGAGCCGGTCGAAGACCGCGTGCTGGGCGCGCAGCGCCAGGCCGGGCCCGCGCGGGGTCTCCAGAGCCTCGCTGTACGCGATGGCGACCTGCTCGGCGCGGGCGAAGATGCCGCCCTTGCCGTCGGCCTCGGCCTTCTGCTTGGCCGCGTTGTAGACCTTCTCGAACACCCGTGGCACGGAGAGCACGAAGGTGGGGCGGAACTCCTGCAGCTCGCCGACCAGGTTCTTGGTGTCGGCGCAGTGCGCCAGGGTGGCCCGGGCCTGCACCACGCCGATCTGGATGAGCCGGGCGAACGCGTGCGCCAGCGGCAGGAAGAGCAGGGTGGCCGCGCCTGCGTTGAACAGGTTCGGCAGCACCGGCACCGCGTTGGCGATGTCGGCGTACATGTTGCGGTGGGTGAGCACGCAACCCTTGGGGCGGCCGGTGGTGCCACTGGTGTAGATGATCGTGGCCAGGTCGCTGGCCCGGACGGCCTTGCGGCGCTGCTGGACCTCGGCCAGCTCGACGGCGGCGCCGGCGGTGACCAGCTCGTCGACCCCGCCGCGGTCGATCTGCCAGAGGTGGATTAGCTCGGGCAGGCGGTCGCGGACGCCGGCGACCAGGTCGGCGTGCGCGTCGGTCTCCACCACGGCGGCGACCGCGCCGGAGTCGGCCAGGATCCAGGCGGCCTGCTCGGCGCTGGAGGTCTCGTAGATCGGCACGGTGACCGCGCCGACCGTCCAGATGGCGTAGTCGAGCAGCGTCCACTCGTAGCGGGTCCGGCTCATCAGCGCGACCCGGGCGCCCGGGGAGACGCCGGCGGCGATCAGGCCCCGGGCCACCGCCACCACCTCGTCGCGGAACTGGAGGCAGGTCACCTCGGCCCAGGTCGTGCCGCTGCCGTCGGCCGAGCGGGTGGCGCGGGCGAACTGGACCGTGTCCGGCGCGGCCTCGGCGTTGTCCCAGACCGGATCGGTGAGGTTGGCCGCGTCGCCAACGGTGACGATCGGCGGAACGGAGAACTCGCGCACCTGCACTCCTTCGTGCTCGCACTGGCCGGCCGCTGCCCATCCACGGTCTTCGGCTCTGTCGAAACCTACCCGGCGGGGGCGGCGCGGCGTGCGGGCGGTACCCGCCGGGTAGCCTCCCCCCATGGCGGACTCCTCCACCCAGTCGATCATCATCGGCGCGTCACCGGACCGGGTGGCGGCGGTCATCTGCGACTTCCCGAGGTACCCGGAGTGGACCGAGGCGGTGCGCCACGCCGAGGTGATCGAGGAGTACGAGGACGGCTACGCCAGCCAGGTGCGGTTCGCCATCGACGCCGGGGTGATGGCCGACGAGTACGTGCTCGCCTACGAGTACGCCGAGGACCTGTCCCGCGTCGAATGGCACCTGCTCGCCCCCTCGAAGATGCAGAAGAGCCAGCGCGGCTCGTACGACCTGGTGGCGAACCCGGACGGGAGCACCACTGTGACGTACACGCTGGAGGTCGAGCTGTCGGTGGGGATGCTGGGCATGTTTCGGCGCAAGGCCGAGAAGATGATCATGGACACCGCGTTGAAGCAGCTCAAGCGCCGGGTAGAAGCACCCGGTGCGGCGCAGTGACGCGTCCGGCGGCAGGGTAGAGGAGCCGAGGGTGGGCGGAACGGATCCGGGTTCGGCCCGGGAAGAGGCGGAGCGACTGGTCGCCACCCTGCTCGCGGGGGCGCGACTGGCCTCCGGCGGGTCGGTGGGCGGCGCGTTCGGCCCGCTGGGCGGGATGCTGGCCGGTGTCCTCGGTCACAGTGCCGCTGCGGGCGGCGGCGCCCACGGCGGTGGTGGTTTCGCCACCGGTTCGGCCGAATGCTGTGTCTGCCCGGTCTGTCGCGGCATCGCCGCGTTGCGTGATCCGAGTCCGGAATTCGCCGAACGCCTGGCCACCGGTGCCGGAGACCTCGCGGCCGGCGTGGCCAGCCTGCTCCGCGCGTTCGCGCCGCCGGAGCCACCCCCGGCGACCGCACCGCAGCCGTCCGCGCCGGCGCAGCCGACGTCCGCCGCGAGCAGCGACGACGAGGCCCCACCCTTCGCCCCGGCCGACCGGTCCGCCGAGACCGACGACGAGCACGTGTGGCGCGATGCCACCCGCACCGGGCATGATTCTCAGCCGGCGCCGGAGCGGGATGTCTGGTCGGTCGCCACCCGGACGGCGGACCCACCCGCCCCGGCCACCGCAGCACCCGTCGACGACGCCGGGTCGGTGGTCGCGCCGGCGCCGACCAGCCGACCCGTGGTGCCCGCGTCGCGGGCGTCCGACGA
>NZ_JBFAPG010000673.1:0-2497 GCF_040675595.1 Micromonospora sp. NPDC049580 | reverse complement strand
GGCGCCGACGCCCCGGTCGGTGACCTCGACGGTCACCTCGTCGGCCCGATAGCCGACGGTCACCTCCGCGCTGGTCACCCCGGCGTGCCGCAGCACGTTGGTCAGCGCCTCCTGCACCACCCGGTACGCGGCCAGGTCCACCGCCGCCGGCAACTCCCGAGGGTCGCCGTCACGGCGCAGGTCGACGGCGAGACCGGCACCGGCCAACCGTTCGCACAGCGCCGGAAGCCGGGCCAGTCCCGGCACCGGTTCGCGCTCCGCGCCCCGGCGCACCGCGCCCAGCGTGACCCGGAGTTCGTCCAGCGCCTCCCGACTGGTGCGACCGATCGCGGTCAGCGCGACCTCCGCCTGCTCCGGCCGTTTCGGCAGCAGATGGAGGGCGATCTCCGCCTGCATGCTGATCGCGGCCAGCCCGTGCCCCACCACGTCGTGCACCTCCTGAGCGATGCGCAGCCGCTCCTCGTCGGCCTGCCGCCGGGCCTGCTCGACACGATCGCGGGCCTGCTCGGCGCGGCTGCGGGCGGCGGCCTCGCGGTTGACCCGCACGACCACGCCCGCAGCGAAGGGTACGACCGCCCAGGCCGACGCGGGGAGCACTCCGGCCCAGCCCGGCGCCGGCCCCCGGGACCAGAAGACGTGCGCCAGCAGGACCACGAACGCGCCGGCGGTGGCGAGCGCCGCCGGGCGCACCGGCAGCCGCACGGCCACGGTGTACACCGCGATCAGGAAAGTGAGCAGAATCGGCCCGTACGGATAGCCGAGCACCAGGTACGTCGTGGTGGCCACGGTCACCACGACGAGGGTGCTCACCGGGGCGTAGCGGCGGCCGACCAGGGCCAGCGCGGCGACCGCCATGAGCACCCGGCAGAACCCGTCCACCGGCGTCGACCCCGGCTGGTTGACCCCCGCGAGCCCGGTGGCGAGCTGCCCGAACCCGAGCAGCGCCAGGGCGAGCACGGCGTCACCCACCGCGCCCGGCCACGACCGCCGCCCGTTCCATCGCATGGCCGTCATTCTGCCCGCGCCGACGCCCCCTGACGTGCGTCCACGAGCGGCACCGCCGCTACGCCCCGGGACGTACCCACCCACTCAGACGGCGGCGAGGACGGCGGCCTCCAGGCGGGCCCGGGTGGCGTCGTCCGGCCAGCCACCCACCAGGTAGAAGGCGTCGACCACGTCGGCGCCGAGGGTGGAGATGCGCGCGGCGCGGACCAGGGCTCCCGCCTCGTCGAGCGCGCAGGCGACCCGGTAGAGCAGCCCGGCGGCGTCGGCGGCGCGAAGTTCGAGCAGCACGGCGTCGGTGGCGGCCTCGCGGTGCCAGACGACCCGGGGAGCGGCACCGCTGCCCCGGGCGGCGAGCGCACGGCCGCGCAGCCGTTGGGTGACGGACACGTCGCCGGCGACCGCGCGACGGAGGTCGGCGCGCAGCGGGACCGGGTCGGCCGGCAGGCCGTAGCGGGGTTGCACCCGGCACTCGACAAGGGCCCGGCCATCGACCACGGAGGCGTCCGCGGAGAGCACCTCCAGGCGGTGCAGGGCCAGGCAGCCGGCCACCGTGGCGAGCAGTCCCCGCCGGTCGGCGGCGGCCACCGCCACCCGGTCTCCGGTGAGATGGACGACCGGCAGCGGCCCGGCCAGCAGCGCCGGATCGGGCGCGGGTGGCTCGGGCAGCACGCCGGTGTCCAGGGCGGTACGGACGCGGGCGACCAGCTCGGCGACCAGTCGTCCCTTCCAGTCCGACCAGGCGGCCGGGCCGGTGGCCGCGGCGTCCGCACGGACCAGCGCGTGCAGCAGGTCGAGTGTGCCGGTGTCCCCCACCGCCTCGGCGACCGACGCGATGGTGACCGGGTCGGCGAGGTCCCGGCGGGTGGCCACGTCGGGCAGGAGCAGGTGCAGCCGGACCAGCGTGCCGATCAGCTCGACCTCCGGGCCGGGCAGCCCGACCCGGGTCGCCACCGTCTCGGCGAGCGGCACGCCGACGGTGCTGTGGTCACCGGGCAGGCCCTTGCCGATGTCGTGCAGCAGGGCGCCGAGCAGCAGCAGGTCGGGGCGGTCCACCTCGCGGGCGTGCCGGCTGGCCTCGTGGGCGGCCTGCACGAGGTGCCGGTCCAGGGTGTAGCGGTGCACCGGGTTGTGCTGGGGCAGGCTGCGCAGTCTGGTCCACTCGGGCAGCCAGCCGTCCACCAGCCCGTACCGGTCGCAGGTCTCCCAGGCCGGCACCAGGCCGGGACCGGCGCCCAGCAGCGTGGTCAGCGCGGCCCGGGCCTCGGCCGGCCAGGGCGCGGGCAGCGGGGGGCAGTACGCCGCCAGCCACTCGCAGGTGGCCCGCGCGATCGGCAGCCGGGTCGTGGCCGCCGGGGCGGCCACCCGCAGCGACAGGCTCGGGTCGGGGCGCGCGCCGATCGCCGTCCGGGCCAGCACCAGCTCCCCGTCGTGCTCGACCACGTCCCGGGCCACGGGCCGGCGGACGGGACCGCCGTTCCCGCTCCGGGAGCGG
>NZ_JBFAPG010000672.1:0-2532 GCF_040675595.1 Micromonospora sp. NPDC049580 | reverse complement strand
GGCGAGCGGGCCGCGGCCCTCGCCGGCACGCTGGCGCAGCCGCACCCCGCTGACCAGGACCAGGTCGGCGACCTCGGCGAACGGCCGGTGGTAGGGGTTCGTGCCGTCCCAGTCGTGCAGGTCGGTGGAGAGCGACACGCCCGCCGGGAGCGCGGCCCGCACGGCGGGCAGCAACGGCACCACCCAGTCCATGATCGAAAGGTGTACGTGCCGGGCGTCCGCGACCAGCTCGGCCACCTCCGCGGGCGCGAACGGCGGGTCGCCCCGCCACGGGCGCGGGTCGTACAGCGAGGTGCGCCGGCCGCCCGGGTCCACCAGGTTCACCGACCGTCGCGTCCCGCCGCTGTCCTGCGCCAGCACCGCCGGCACCGCGGCCCGGGTCAGCGCCGCCCGGACCAGATCGCCGGCCGGGTCCGCGCCGAGCGTGTCGACCACCCGTACCCGCAGCCCGAGCGCCCGGCCGGCCAGCGCCACCCCGGCGCCGGTGTTGCCGATCCGCAGCTCGATCGGTTCGACGGTGTGCGAGTCGGCGGCCGGCAGCGGCAGCGCGGGCACCCGAACCCGCACATCCACCCCGAGCCCGCCGACAACCAGGAGATCGACCATGGTGCCGACGCTAGCCCAGCCCGGCGTGGACACCCCCACACCCCCGACCTGGAGTCGATCAACCCGTCGGCGGCGGGTGTCGTGCGGTGGGCGCTGACGCTCGTCGCCCCGGGCCGCCTATCCTGGGCGCGGGCGGCGGAGGGGGAGTAGGTGCTGGTCATCCATGGGCTGTGGAAGCCCTGCGACGACTCGACCGCTGGCCTCGCGGTCTGGGCCGAGGACAGCGCCGCGCCGCCGTCTCCGGTCCGCCCCGGCAGGCCGCCCCGGGAGCGCCCGCATCCCTTCGCCGCCGGGCACGCGGACCTGGTCGCGGCTCTCGCCGACGCCGCCGAGCCGGCCCGCCCGGACACCGCGCTGCTCACCCTGCCCACCCGCGCGGGCGCGCCGACCGACTCACCTGAGCTGATCCGGACCACCGTCGCACCCCCGGCCCGCGGCCAGCTCACCCTCGCCGCGTGGCGGGTGCCCGTCCTGGTGTACGCCCCAGACGACGCCCTCGCACTGCTGCGCGCCCTGGACGACCTCCCGGTGGTGCCCGGGGCGACCCTGCGTCACCTCGCCGAGCTGGCCGACTTCGCCGCCGACCTCGTGGCCCGGGGCCGGGTCCTGCCCGGCGTCAGCACGCCGATCCCCACGGCCGGCTCGGTCGATGCCCCCGTCGGCTCGCCGAATGCCGGCGTGGCGTCGCAGGCCGGGTCGGCCGATGTCGACGTGACCGGGCTGGTGGCAGACCGGGCAGCCCAGGTGGCTGCGCGGGCCGTCTGGCGTCCGCTGCTGACCGGCACCGACGCCGCCTGGGCGCGCTCGCTGGCACTGGCACTGCCGCCCGCAGCCCGCGCCGCCGCCCCCGTCCCGGTCGTCGTCCCCGCTGGGACTGCCACCGCGCCGCCGGCCGTTGCCGCTACCGCTGCTGCGGTGCCGGCCGCCGAGCTGGTCGCGGACGCGCTCGACGCGCTCACCGACGCCGCCGCCCGAGCGGCCCTCGTGACCACCACGCTGGCCCGAGGAGTACGCCCCGGCGGGCCCGCGCCGGCCTGGTTGGCCGCGCTCGCCGGCCCCCGCCGCGACTTCACCGTCGACCGGGCCGCACTGGACATCCTGCGCGCCGAACTCGACGACTGGCAGCGCGACGCGGCCGGCGGCGCCGTCCGGGCCAGCTTCCGCCTGGTGGAGCCGGCCCCCGACGAGGTCACCGAGCCGATCCTGGCCACCCGCCCGCTGCCGGGCGACGCGCCGCCCGCGTCTGTTCGCACGGGCGGCGGTGAGCTGGCCGACGGTGGCCCGACAGGTGACGAGGACTCCCCGGCGGCGCGGTGGCGGCTGGAGTTCGGGTTGCAGGCGGCCGATGAGCCGGGGCTGCACATCGACGCCGGGGAGGTCTGGCGGGCGCACCCGCTCGACGGTCTCGCCGACCGTACGGCCAGCCCGCAGGAGACCCTGCTCGCGGAGCTGGGCCGGGCCAGCCGGCTCTGGCCCGACCTGGACGCCGCGCTGCGCACCGCCGCACCCGAGGCGATGGAGTTGGACGTCGAGGGCGCCCACCGGTTCCTCAGCGAGGGCGCCCCGGTGCTGCACGCCGCCGGCTTCGGGGTGCTGCTGCCCTCCTGGTGGCGGCGTCCGTCGGCGCGGCTCGGCGCTCGGCTGCGCGCCCGCAGCCGGACCGCGCCCGGCACGGTGGCCAGCACCGAGGCCGGCGTCGGGTTGGACGCGCTCGTCGACTACCGCTGGGAGGTCGCGCTCGGCGACCAGCCGCTGTCGGCCGACGAACTGGCGGCGCTGGCCGAGCTGAAGACCCCGCTGGTACGGCTGCGGGGCCGATGGGTGGAGCTGTCCATCTTCGTGGTCAACCCGTTCGCGCTGTACTTCAGCGACCTGTACCGCTTCACCCTGGAACACGCCTGGGCACACGAGCTGGTGCACGCGCAC
>NZ_JBFAPG010000671.1:0-2550 GCF_040675595.1 Micromonospora sp. NPDC049580 | reverse complement strand
GCAACCGTGGTTCCACCGCCAGGTGCCCCTCGTGCGGTTCGAGGCCGAGCATGGTGCGCAGCAACAGCAGCGGCGTACCCGTCGACCAGGCCTGCGGGCTGCACGCCGTCGGATACTCCACCGGGAACTTCGTCAGCTCCCGCGGGTAGCCGCCGAACGCCTCCGGTAGCCGCCCGTCGAAGTAGGTGGCCGCGTCCAGGATGCCGTTGGCGATGGTGGCGGCCTCCTCGGCGAAGCCGTACCGGCGCAGGCCCCAGGCGATGAAGGAGTTGTCGAACGGCCAGATCGTGCCGTTGTGGTAGCCGATCGGGTTGTACCGCGTCTCCCCCTCGGCGAGGGTCCGCACCCCCCAGCCGGAGAACAGTCGCGGCCCGACCAGGTGCGCCGCCACCTTCTCCGCGCGCTCGGGGAGGACGATCCCGCTCCAGAGCAGATGGCCGATGTTGGAGCTGAGGACGTCGCACTGGCGGCCGTCCGGGTCCAGGGCCAGCGCGTAGTACTCGCCGTCGGCCACCCACCAGTCCCGGTTGAACCGCTCCTTCAGCTCCGCCGCCTCCCGCTCCAACTGGTTGGCGAACTCCGGGTCACCCCAGAACTCGCGGGCCATCCGCGCCGCGCGGACCTTCGCGTCGTACGCATACCCCTGCACCTCGCAGGTCGCCCGCGGGAACGGCGGCAGGGTGCCGTCGGAGTAGGAGATCGAGTCCCAGGAGTCCTTCCAGCACTGGTTCTCCAGGCCGGTCTCGGTGTTGCGCCGCTCGTACCAGATGTAGCCGTTGCCGACCAGGTCGGCGTAGCTGTCGATCCACCGCAGCGCCGCCCGGGACTCCTGCTCCAACTCCTTGACCAGCGCGACGTCCCCGCTCCACCGCTCGTACTCGTCGAGCAGCACGAGGAACAGCGGCGTCGCGTCCACCGAGCCGTAGTACGGCGAGTGCGGCTGCTCCTCGAAGGCCGCGGTCTCGCCGTAGCGCATCTCGTGCAGGATCCGCCCCGGGTCCTCGTCCCGGAAGTCGTCGAACCGGCTGCCCTGCAGCGACGCCAGGATGCGCAGCGTCGTCTTCGACAACTGCGGGGTGAACGGCAGGGTCTGCAGGCAGGTGAGGATGCTGTCCCGGCCGAACATGGTCATGAACCAGGGCAGGCCGGCGGCCGGCAGGGTGGCGCCGCCCAGCGACAGCGGCGAGAAGCGCAGCGCCGCCAGGTCGATCAGGCTGCGCCGGTACGTGCTGGCCACCCGGCCGTGCTGACTGTTGACCTTCGGTGCTTCCGCGATCCACTGCTCCAGGTCATGTTGCAGGGCCAGCCGCTCGCCGCCGTGCACTCGTAGCCCGAGACGCAGGTCCCGGCCGCCGGGGCCGACGGCGTGCGTCTGCACGTCGATCGCCGCTTCCCACTGCTCGTTGGGCTCCAGGTGGACGGTGTACGCGAAGCCCCGGCTGTCGTACCGCGCCGATATCGACGAGGAAATGATCGTCTCGCGCCGGAAGTTGCCCCGGCGGTAGCCCAGGCGCAGCTTGTCCGACTCCACCTCGGTGTAGATCTCGCCCTTCTTGTTCAGGATCTCGTCCTTGACCTGGAACAGGTCGGCGAAGTCCGACGCCGCGTCCATCCGGACTTCGAGGTCGACCGGCTTCTCGTCGTGGTTGAGGATGGTGAGCTGCTCCCGGAAGCTGCCGCCGACCGCACGCTCCCGGATGATCGACAACTTCGCGTCCACGTAGTGCGTGGCCATCCCCGGCACCAGGAAGAACCGCGACTCGAAGTACTGCAGGTCGTCGTACGACAGCGAGTTGAGGCGTTCGCCGTTCACGCTCAGCACCCACGTGGACAGGAACCGGGTGTCGATGGAGAAGAGCCCGGTCGGCTCACTCGGCGTCGCCTCGATGTCACCGGTGTCCTCACAGACGACGAACGTGTTGCCGTCCAGGATCCGGATCGTGTTGCTCTGGCCCATCAGCGCGCCTCCCCCGCGAAGCGGCGACGCGGCCCACGGGCGTCCGGCGACCCGGGGAAGATTCGCTCCACCTGCACCACCAGCCGGGCGTCCCCGGACACCGTCATGTCCCCGCGCAACAGGGCGGCCAGACCGTGCTCACGGCCGGCCGCGATCTCGTCGAACAGCATCGGGCTCGCGCCGATCACCGTGTCGGCCTCCCGGTCCTCCTGGCTCACGTTCAGTCGCCCGTGGTCGATCGCGAGCAGCCAGTGCCGGGTCTGCGCCCCCTCGTGCAGATCGATCCGCAGGGTCCCGGAGGTCTTCGCCAGCAGAGGCTCGTACCCCCGCCGGTCCAGGTCCTCGAAGAACCTCGTGGTCGCGTCCACCATCGGGTCCACTCCTCCCCCAGTTGGCCGGGCCCGGGATCCCACCCGGCGCGCCCGCGTCGCGCGCACGGCCGGCGTTGCACGTCCCGCACGGGTCCCCCCACCGCGCAGGCCCAACCTCGCCCGAATCGGGTGACCCCACCCCACCCCCGCCCCCCCCCCCCCCGCCGGGGGGGGGTGGGGTGGGGGCGGCCCCGCGGCCGCGGGGGGCCGCCCGCGCAAAGA
>NZ_JBFAPG010000670.1:0-2553 GCF_040675595.1 Micromonospora sp. NPDC049580 | reverse complement strand
GTCCCGCCGCGCGCGCCTATGCGCCCGAGATGGCCTTGAGTGCCGTGTCGAGTGCCTGGTCGGCCGGGACGGGTACGTCGGGGACCACTCCGACGCCTTCCCAGTTGGTGCCGGTGACGCTGTTGATGGTCCGGGCGGTCGGCACGGTCACCAGGATGTGTTCGGTGACCGGGTGGCGGGCCGTCGGATGCGCGCCGCCGCGGGTCGTCTCACCGACGACGACCGCCCGGCCGTGCGCCTGGAGGGTGTACGCCACGTCCTCGCCCCCGGAGAACGTCATCGCGCTGGTGAGCACAGAGACCGGGCGGTCCGCGTAGCGCGGCGCGGGAAGGTGCGCGGCAGTCCAGAACTGGCGAGTGCTGCCGGTGGACCGCTCGTAGAAGTCGTTGAGGTGCACCTGATCGTCGCGGAAGAAGTAGCTGCACCACATCGCGGCTCCCTCCGGTGCTCCGCCGGAGCACGCGCGCAGGTCCAGGATGAGCGCGGAGCTGAGGGCGACCAGTTGCATGGCCGCGCCGATCGCAGCGGCACCTTCGTCGGCGTACGCGATGCGCCGCACGTCGATCAGCCCGACGTTCCCGTCCACCTGCTCGACCCGGCGGATCCCCTGGTTCTCCGCCCTGAGCAGCGCGAGGAACGCGGCCCGGCCCCCGTCTTCGTCCGCCGGATCGAGCGACTGCGGCTGGTCGGCCCAGAGCAGCCGCAGATGCTTGTCCGGGCACACCTGCTGAAGGTGAGCGGTCACCGTCTCGCAGAGCGCCGGCCCGTCCAGGTCGTCGTACTCGCCGGCCTTGAGGCGGCGCCGGATCGCGGCGTCGATGTCCACGACTTTCGCAGGAAAGACGTACCCTGCCTCGATCCGATCCAGGGCCTGTTCGATTATCTGTTCGTTTGAGAGCACGGCGGGCCACGGTAGACCACGAGCAGCCTCGTGACCATCGAATTCCGCGCAGCCCCGGGTGCCGAGCTTCCGAGCCGCATCGGACTAGGAGCGCGGCAGCATGCCCACGAGCGATGTGATGATGGCAAGCCGCAGGGCTGTCCGCAGGTCGATGTGGTGAACCGCGAGCGCCGGCTCGGACTCATACACGGCGAGCAGGCTCGGCGGCGGCGAGGTGTAGGCGGACAGTGCGCCAGCCATCAGCAAGGCGTTCAGGCAGAACAGCTCGGCGCGGTCGCCGACCTCGGGCAGGTGCCGCCGGATGAGGTCGGCCATCACCGCGAGGTTGGCCAGTGAGGCGCGCTTGTGCCGGCGGACCGCCTCGACCGAGACGTTGTGTTCGAGCACCCCGCCCTGCGCACCGAAGAGATCACAGAGCACCGTCTGGGCGGCGAGCGACCGGCTGAGCACGTCCGCCGTCTGCTCGGCCCGTTCCAGCGCGGACCCGCTCGGGTCGACGCCCTGGCCCAGTTCCTGCTCCAGCTCGGCCAGCCAGGTCGTCGTCCGGTCGTCCATCAGGTCGAGCAGCACCGCTTCGCGGGACTCGAAATAGCGCAGCACGGCCGTCTTGGCCAGGCCCACCCGCCGGCTCAGCTCGTTCAGCGTCACCTCGGCCACCGGCATCTCGTCGAGCATCGCCGAGGTGGTTTCCAGGATCGCCTGGCGCCGGACCGCGCGCTGCTCCTCGCTGCGCGCCCGCTGGAACGTCATGTCGCCAACCCTAACTTAGGTACCGCCGGTCTCTTGACAGTGTACCGGCGGTACTTTACCGTTCAGGCATAACTTACCGGCGGTACATTGGGAGCCTGAGATGAACTGGACCGAGCAGCAGATTCCGCGCCAGGACGGCCGGGTGGCCGTGGTCACCGGGGCCAACACCGGGCTGGGCTTCGAGACCGCCCGGCTGCTCGCCGAGCGCGGGGCGTCCGTCGTGCTGGCCGTGCGCGACACCGAGAAGGGCAAGCGGGCCGCCGCCCGGATGAACGGCGACGTCTCCGTACAGGAACTGGATCTGACCTCGCTGGACTCCGTGCGCGCGGCCGCGGCCGACCTGCGCGCCGCCCACCCGCGGATCGACCTTCTGATCAACAACGCAGGCGTGATGTACACCCCGAAGCAGACCACCCGCGACGGCTTCGAGATGCAGTTCGGCACCAACCACCTGGGCCACTTCGCGCTCACCGGGCTGCTGCTCGACCTGCTGCTGCCCGTGCCCGGCTCCCGGGTGGTCACGGTCAGCAGCGTCGGCCACCGCATCCGCGCCGCCATCCACTTCGACGACCTGCAGTGGGAGCGTTCGTACGGCCGGGTCGCCGCCTACGGCCAGTCGAAGCTCGCCAACCTGATGTTCACCTACGAGTTGCAGCGTCGGCTCGCCCCGCACGGCACCACGGTCGCGGTGGCCGCACACCCCGGCGTCTCCAACACCGAACTGGTCCGCAACTCCCCGGCGGTCGTCCGCGCACCGATCACCTGGCTCGCCCCGGTGATCACCCAGCCCGCGACGGCGGGCGCGTTGCCCACCCTGCGACCCGACAGCCCGACATTCTGGTTCGCCGGCCAGATCGGGCTGATCGCTGGCTTCATCACGGCCTGGCCCGCCGCCTCCTGGC
>NZ_JBFAPG010000669.1:0-2556 GCF_040675595.1 Micromonospora sp. NPDC049580 | reverse complement strand
CCGTGGCCGAGGTACGACGATCGAGAACAAAACCGCGAGCATTGACGATCAGCAATTGACTGAGTGTCCAGGGTGCCTCTATAACGTTGTACGGGTGGTGATGGATGTCAATCGGATCACCATCGCCTGTGGGTGGAGATCCCGCCGACATCCGCCGTCCGCGTTCGAGAAGCCACCCGATGCCCACCGCCCCCGCGCTGCGGGCTCAGCTGCACGGCCCGCGGCGACCCGCCCCTCGGAGACGGCATGACACGTCAGGTCCCCGCCCGCCCCGCCCTGTCCCTACTGCTCATCCTCACCCTCGTCGTCGGCGTGTTCGCCGCACCGGCCCGACCGGTGCGGGCCGCCCCGGCCAAGACGCCGCCACTGACCACCCCGTGGACCAGCCAGGCGCTGGCCGGGACGCCCCTGCCGGAGTACCCGCGACCGCAGATGACCCGACCGGACTGGCTCAACCTCAACGGGGAGTGGCAGCTGCGCCAGTCCGGCACCGACGACGCCCCGCAGTTCAACACCGACCTGCCCGAGCGGGTCAACGTGCCGTTTCCCGTGGAGAGCGCCCTCTCCGGTGTCCAGCGGGCCGCCAGCGACAACCGCAACTACCTGTTCTACCGACGCACCGTCACCGTCCCGTCGAACTGGTCCGGCCGGCGGACCCTGCTGCACTTCGGCGCCGTGGACTGGCAGAGCACGGTCTGGGTCAACGGCGTGCGGGTCGGCGCGCACACCGGCGGCTACGACGCCTTCACCTTCGACGTGACCCCGCAGCTCAACGGCGGCGTGAACGAGATCGTGGTGAAGGTGTGGGACCCGACCGACACCCGGCAGAACGGCAGCCTGCCCCCGATCGGCAAGCAGACCAAGCAGCCCGGCGGGATCTTCTACACGCCCAGCTCCGGAATCTGGCAGACGGTGTGGATGGAGCCGGTGCCCGCGGCGTCGATCAGCAGCGTGGACGTCTACCCGAACCTGGGCACCAACACCCTGCGGATCCGGGTCTTCACCCGGGGCGACGTGAGCGGGCACAGCGTGCTCGCCGAGGCGCTCGACGGCGCTACGGTTGTCGGCTCCGCCACCGGCGGCTTCACCGACTTCAGCGTCCCGGTGCCGAACGCCCGCCGCTGGTCACCCGACGACCCGTTCCTCTACAACCTGCGGGTACGCCTGCGCAACGCCGGCGGCGCGACGGTCGACCAGACCGTCCACTACTTCGGCATGCGGGAGATCACCACCGGCATGGTCAACGGGGTGCTGCGACCGAAGCTCAACGGTCAGTTCGTCTTCCAGGTCGGCACCCTCGACCAGGGCTTCTGGCCGGACGGCCTGTACACCGCGCCGACCGACGCCGCTCTCGCCTTCGACCTGCAGAAGCACAAGGACCTGGGCTTCAACATGGTGCGCAAGCACATCAAGGTCGAACCGCAGCGCTGGTTCTACCACGCCGACCGGCTCGGCCTGCTGGTCTGGCAGGACATCCCGTCGCTGACCGCGCAGAACATCGACGCCACCGATGCCCAGCAGGCGCAGTTCGAGAGCGAGGCACGCGAGATCGTCGACGAGCACCGCAGCTCCCCCGCGGTCGTCGCCTACACGCCCTACAACGAGGGGTGGGGCGAGCGCGCCCTGGCCGACACCCGCCGCGTGGCGCAGAACATCAAGAATCAGGACCCCACCCGGCTGGTCAACCCGCACAGCGGGCACAACTGCTGCCAGTCCCTCGGTGACCCCGGCAACGGCGACATCGACGACTGGCACGTCTACCTGGGTCCGGACTCACCCTCGCCATCGAGCGGCCGGATCGCGGTGCTCGGCGAGTTCGGCGGCCTGGGCCTGCGCACCCCGGGCCACGAGTACAGCCCGAACGGGCAGTTCTTCGCCTACGAGTGGCAACCCACCTCCGCTGCGCTCACCGACCGGTACGTGGGGCTGGTGGAGGGTGCGCAGAACCTGATGCTCGGCAAGGGACTCAGCGCCTCGATCTACACCGAGATCGCTGACCAGGAGGGGGAGTTGAACGGCTTCCTCACCTACGACCGGCAGGTGGTCAAGATGGACCAGGCCCGCGTCCGCGCGGCCAACACCGCCCTCGTCAACGCCTCCCGGACGATCGGCAGCTCCGCCCCCGTCGCCCTGCCGGTCAACACCCGGCGTTCACTGCAGGTGACCACCCCCGGCTACACCAACCGGTACCTGCGCCACCAGAACAGCCTGGCGTACACCGAGGTGGTCGACGCGGGCAGCTCGGCGCTGCTCAAGAACGACGCGACGTACACCATCCGGCCCGGCCTGGCCGACAGCGCCTGCTACTCCTTCGAGTCAGTCAACTATCCCGGTCAGTACCTGCGGCACCAGGACTCCCGGGTCCGCAACTCGCCGAACGACGGGTCAGCGCTCCTGCGAGCCGACGCCACCTGGTGCGCCCGGGTGGGGCTGACCGGAAGCGGCGTCTCGCTGGAGTCGTGAACGGACCAGATCCAGCACGGTCAGGAGCGCGAAGAACGCGATCACGATCTCGTTGACGATCCAGGAGTGCCCCTCGGCCCACTCCCGCATCCG
>NZ_JBFAPG010000668.1:0-2566 GCF_040675595.1 Micromonospora sp. NPDC049580 | reverse complement strand
TTCCCCCACCCCGGCACGTCGCGACCGCCCGGTCAGGCGGGCACCGCCGTGACGACGATGTTGTCGCGGTACTTGCGGGCCTTGGCGTCGAACGGCCCGCCGCAGGTGATCAGCGTCAGTCGCGGCTTGCCGTCGCGGGCGAAGTACCGCTCCAGCGGGATCTTGGTCTTGGCGTACTCCTCCCGGGCGACGACCCGGTACTTTCGCGCCTTGCCGTCGCTGCCGGTCGCGGTCAGGGTGTCGCCCTGGTCCAGCTCGCGCAGCCGGAAGAACGCCCCCCGGCCCTGCTTGGCGCTGTCCACGTGACCGGCGATGACCACCGAACCGGCGCCCGCCTCCAGGCCGGGGCCGTAGCGGTACCAGCCGATCTGATCGACGCTGGGCGGCACCTCGAACTCGTTGGTCCGCTTGTTGATGCCGACCGCGTTGACCGTGGCGGTGACGTCGATCCCGGGGATCACCAGCCGGACCGGAGGGACGACCCCGGCGCCGGCGGGCAGTTCGCCGGCGGTCACCGGCACCGACGGGTCGCCGCCGACGGCCGAGGGGGTCGCGCTGGCGGCCAGCGTGCTCGCCTCCTCGGCGCCGACGTTCTCGGCCGGCTGGGAGTTGCACGCCACCAGGGTGGCGACGGTGAGCGCGGCAACGCCGGCGGCCAGGGCCGCCAGCGCGCCGCGGTTGCGCACCGTCACTTGCGACCGGTCCGCGCGGTCGCCATCCGCACCCCACCACCAAGCAGCAGGAGTACGCCGGCACCGGTCAGCGCGTACCACCAGGTCTGCACGCCGGTGCCCGCCTGGCCGCCGTCACCGCTCGGCACGCCACCCGGGGCGGAGTGCAGGCCGGTGATCGTCTGGGCCACCACGTCGAGGGTCTTGTCCTCGGCGGAGCCGATCGCGTAGACGATCGTCGCGGTGCCCTCCTTGAGGTTGAGGTCCGCCGGGCCGATGGCCACGGTGTCGGTGCCGGCCAGCACCACGTCCGCCTTCACCGTGCCGGCGTCGACGTCGCCCTTGGCCTCCTTCGGGTTGGTCAGGCCCTTGAAGACCGGGGTGCCACCTGCACGCACGTCGACCGCCGGGGCGGCGGCGGTGTGCCGGACGATCAGCCGGGCCTTGCCGGCGTCGACCTTCGAGACGTCGTTCACGAACGGCGTGATCTTCGGCTTGCCGGCGGCGTCGAGGTGCGCGGCGAGGCTGATGTTCGCCCCGCCCGGCACCTCGGCGTTGTCGACCTTGAGGATCGCGCTGCCGATCGGCTCGCCCGGCTTGGTGAGGGCGATGTCGTACTCGCCCTCGGCCAGGTTCAGCGGGCCGGCCACGTCACCGGGCTTGAAGTTGTTGAGCGTCTTCTTGCCGTTGACGTAGACGTCGACCGAGGTGTCCGGGATGCCGTGCACGACCGAGACCTTCGAGGTGGCGGCGTACGCGGGGCTGGCGGTGAACGCGGCGACGCCGGCGAAGGCCAACGCGGCGACGGCGCCGCCCGCGGCGACCCGACGGAAGTACGAGAGCTGCATGTCTGCCTCCTGGTGATTGGTGCTGATTCGTCAGGCCTGGCTTGCAGAACGGGTTACGCCGGCTCCGCGACGGCTGGATGCGCCTTACGCGATTTCTTTTTCCGGCCACGACCGCATCCGGATCGGGCCCGGCGGACGAAGAGCTGGTGAGATGACATCGACCGGGAGAGTGGGGCGAGGGCTGTGGCAGCTACAGTCGGGTATGCCCCATCGAAGGCTGGACGCCCGATGACGGCGCTACCACAACAACCCGACCCACCGGTGGACGACCTCGCGCCCCGGTTCCGGTCCGGCGACGAGGTGGCGCTGCGCGAGGCGTACGACCGCTACGGCCGTGCCGTACTCCACCTGGCCACGTCCATGCTGGCCAACCGCGCCGACGCCGAGGACGTGACGCAGGCGACGTTCGTGGCCGCCTGGCTGGGAAGGGACACCTTCGATCCGGCCAAGGGGTCGTTGATCGGCTGGCTGCTCGGCATCGGCCGGCGCAAGGTGATCGACCGGATGCGGGCCACGGCGCGGGAGACCCGCGTGGTGGAGACGGTCCGGCAGTTGCCCGAGCCGGCACAGACGACGCCGGACCCGGACCGGGTGGTGGACCGGCTGGTCATCGCGGACGAGCTGGCACGCCTGCCCGACGACCAACGACGCATGCTGGAGTTGGCCTTCTACGACGACCTGACACACCAGCAGATAGCCACAGTGACCGGGGTGCCGCTGGGCACCGTGAAGAGTCACATCCGGCGCGGCATGGCGAGCTTGAAACGCAGATGGGAGGTGGACGGTGCAGCACCTGGAGCACGAGCGGCTGGTTTTTCTGGCGCTCGGTGAGAGCGATGCGGACAACGGGGAGAGCACCCATCTCGACACCTGCGGGCACTGCCGCACCGAGCTGACGGCCCTGCGGCAGGTGGCCGGGCTCGGCGTGGAGACGCAGAGCCTCGGTGACCTGCCCGACCCGCCGGAGCACATCTGGCAGGGCATCGCCGCCGAGATCAGGGCGGCCGAGGCCGTGCCGTCGCTGACCGAGGCCCGGCGGCAGCAGGC
>NZ_JBFAPG010000667.1:0-2568 GCF_040675595.1 Micromonospora sp. NPDC049580 | reverse complement strand
GCAGCTCACCGAGCTGCGCGTCGACGATCAGCGCGTGCACCGCCTCGGTGATCCGCACGAACGGGGTGGCCCGGCGCAGCTCGACCAGGGGCAGGCCGCGCCGCTCGGCGGCGGCGGCCATCACCCGGGGTACGCCGCTGACGTACCGGCGGCCCAGTTCGACGACGAGCCCGGAGACACCGACGTCGGCGAGGTCGCCGATGAACGCGCGCAGGCCCGCGTCGTCGGCCGGCAACCCGATGCCTGTGGTGAGCACCAGCTCGCCGCCGCCGAGCAGGGTGGCGATGTCGGGTACCTCGGCGACGTGCACCCAGCGCACCGGCCGGTCCAGCCCGGCGTCCCCGGCGACCACGCGGGGAGCACCGTGGCGGACGGGATCCAGGGCGAGGACCTCACGGACGGTAGGGAACACGGCCGCCACGCTACCGTCCGTGACCCCGGACCTCGACGTGCCGGGGCCGCTCAGTCGACGCCGAACTCCATGGCGGCGCGGTCGAGCGCCTCGTCGGCGGCGGAGGCGACGCCCCGGGAGGCGATGGCCTCCGCACCGCCCTCGGGCATCGCGCCGATCAGCCCGGTCGAGGCTGCCTGCGCGGCGCCGATCATCCGCTGGGGTGCCGCGCCGCCGACCATGCCGAGGGAGGCGTACTGCTCGAGCTTCGCCCGCGAGTCGGCGATGTCCAGGTTGCGCATGGTGAGCTGGCCGATCCGGTCGGACGGGCCGAACGCCGAGTCCTCGGTGCGCTCCATCGACAGCTTGTCCGGGTGGTAGCTGAACGCGGGGCCGGTCGTGTCCAGGATCGAGTAGTCCTCGCCCCGGCGCAGCCGCAGCGTCACCTCGCCGGTGACCGCCGTGCCGACCCAGCGCTGCAACGACTCGCGCAGCATCAGCGCCTGCGGGTCGAGCCAACGGCCCTCGTACATCAGGCGACCGAGGCGGCGGCCCTCGCTGTGGTAGTTCGCCAGGGTGTCCTCGTTGTGGATGGCGTTGACCAGCCGCTCGTACGCGGCGTGCAGCAGCGCCATGCCGGGCGCCTCGTAGATGCCCCGGCTCTTGGCCTCGATGATCCGGTTCTCGATCTGGTCGGACATGCCCAGGCCGTGCCGGCCGCCGATGGCGTTGGCCTCCAGCACCAGGTCGACGGGGCTGCCGAACTCCTTGCCGTTGATCGTCACCGGGCGACCCTGGTCGAACCCGATCGTGACGTCCTCGGTCGGGATCTCCACCGACGGGTCCCAGAACCGGACACCCATGATCGGGCTGACCGTCTCGATGCCGGTGTCGAGGTGCTCCAGGGTCTTCGCCTCGTGCGTCGCGCCCCAGATGTTGGCGTCGGTGGAGTATGCCTTCTCGGTGCTGTCCCGGTACGGCAGGCCGCGCTCCAGCAGCCACTCCGACATCTCCTTACGCCCACCCAGTTCGGTGACGAAGTCGGTGTCGAGCCACGGCTTGTAGATGCGCAGCTGCGGGTTGGCCAGCAGGCCGTAGCGGTAGAACCGCTCGATGTCGTTGCCCTTGAAGGTCGAGCCGTCGCCCCAGATCTGGACGTCGTCGGAGATCATCGCCCGCACCAGCAGGGTGCCGGTCACGGCCCGGCCCAGCGGGGTGGTGTTGAAGTACGCCCGCCCGCCGGAGCGGATGTGGAAGGCGCCGCAGGTCAGCGCCGCGAGGCCCTCCTCGACCAGGGCGGCGCGGCAGTCGACCAGCCGGGCGACCTCGGCGCCGTAGCTGAGCGCACGGCCGGGCACGGAGCCGATGTCGGGCTCGTCGTACTGGCCGATGTCGGCGGTGTAGGCGCAGGGGACGGCGCCCTTGTCGCGCATCCACGCGACCGCGACCGAGGTGTCGAGGCCGCCGGAGAAGGCGATGCCGACACGTTCGCCGATGGGCAGGGAGGTGAGAACCTTGGACACGGGGAAGATTATTCAGCAAGACGCATGGTCATGCAAGCGGATCGTCTCGACCCAGTTCCCAGAACGCCACCGCCGCCGCGGCGGCGACGTTCAACGAGTCCACGCCGCGCCGCATCGGGACGACCACCCGCACGTCGCTGGCCGCCTGCGCCGCCGCGGTGAGACCGGGACCCTCGGCGCCGAGCAGCAACGCCGCCCGCGCGCGCTGCGCCGGGGTCAACCGCTGAATGGGTACGGCGTCCGGCGCCGGCGTCATGGCGAGCACCGTGAAGCCCGCCTCGCGTACCTCGTCGAGGCCGGTGGGCCAGCGTTCGAGCTTGGCGTACGGCATCGCGAAGACCTCGCCCATGCTGACCCGCACGCTGCGCCGGTAGAGCGGATCGGCGCAGGACGGCGACAGCAGCACGGCGTCGATGCCCAGCGCGGCGGCGCCCCGGAAGATCGCGCCGAGGTTCGTGTGGTTGTTGACGTCCTCCAGGATCACCACCCGGCGCGCGGCGGCGAGCACCTCGGCCGCCGTCGGCAGCGAGCGGCGGTGGAACGACGCGAGCACCCCCCGGTGTACGTGGAAACCGGTGGCCCGTTGCAGCACGTCCTGGGTGGCGGCGTAGACGGGCGCGTCGCCGGTGTCCAGGTCGGCGAGCTGGTCGCCGC
>NZ_JBFAPG010000666.1:0-2573 GCF_040675595.1 Micromonospora sp. NPDC049580 | reverse complement strand
CGCGGCCAGGACGGCGCGCTGGCGGGCTGCTCCGGCGTCGACCAGGCGGCCGTCCGCCCAGACCTCGACCGGCCCGAGGACCCGAATCTCCATGAACCGCCGCTCGCCGCATCGCCAGTCGGACAATCCGCCGACGGACGGCCGGATTGAGGTTCCGGCAGGAATTCGTCGACCTGCCGCGCAGATCATCGTTGGCACAGCGGCATCAATCAATGCGATGTCGGCAATTCGACTCACGGCCTGTTCCGGTCGTGACGACACCGGAGGTCACCATCGTGCGAAGTGCTCTGCGAAGGTTCACGTCCGCCCTGCTCGGCGTGGTTGCCGTGGGCGCCGCGCTCGGCGTCGCCCCGAGCCCGGCCCAGGCCAACTACGCCTGCCCCTCGGGTCTGCTCTGCCTGTACGCCGGGACCAACTTCAGCGGGGACATCTTCCTGCTCGACGGGCCGTACAACGGCTGCAACGACGTCGGGCTGCCCTCGTACTTCCGCAACAGGACCCAGTCGATCATCAACAACCGACCGTCCGGCACCGTCTCCACCTTCTGGGACAACGCCAACGCCACCGGCCTGCTCGGCTACCAGCACGCCTACGGCTACCGGGCGAACCTGGCGTACGACTCGGCCGCGATCGGGGGGAACTGGAACCAGCGGATCGAGGCGGTCCGGGTCTGCTGATCCGCGGACCGAAGCGGGCAGGGGGGTGCACGACGGCGCCGGTCGGAATTCCACGGGGGACTCCGACCGGCGCCGTCACGCGGCTCAGCCCGGGTAGTAGCAGACGTTCGGGATGACCGGGCCGCCGTTGACCCCGAAGATCGCGAAGCCCATGTACGCCCGGGTCTGCGGGCCGTACTCGCCGTCCTCGGCGATGTTCGCGTACACGATGTCTTCGTTGATCTTGTGTTGGGCGTACCGGACGGCGTCGCGGGTCTTCGGGCCGTAGTTGCCGTCGAGGCTCAGTGACCGCGAGTAGCAGTTGTTCAGCGCCTCCTGAAGCACCAGCACCGCCGAGCCCGAGTGGCCGTAGGTGAGATAGCACTGTTTGTTCCCGGTCTGCCAACCGATGGTCGGCACGTGCATGTCCGCGCCGCCCGGATAGCCGCCGACCCGGTAGAAGGTCAGGCTGGTGCAGGGGCTGGACGCGTGCGCGGCGGTCGGTGCGAGCAGGGTCAGGCCGGCGCTGGCCAGGACGGTCACGAGGGTGGCGGCGGCGCTGCGGCGGCCGATGCGGCTCCGGTGGATCGGCATGCTCTCCTCCTGGGAAGGTTGCCGGGGTCGACCCGGTGTGCTTCCGAGCATCGCGGCCGTCGATCTATGGTTTCCTGCCCGAACGTCAATTCCCAGGAGCGCCGATGCCCGTCGACGCCGTGATCTTCAGCGGGCAGGGACCGCACGCCGAGCTGGCGTGCCACGATCGGCGCCTCCTGGGAGCACGGCCGCTCCCACCACCCGCCGATCGGCCCGTTCCTCACCTCGAACTGCTCCGTCGCACCGTCGCCTGGCTGCGTACGGGCGGTGACATCCGGGCCTGATCGGAATCGGTCCATGATGGTCGGTGCACAGCCGCGCGTGGTCCGCAACCGCTGGCAGAGGCGCCGCGCGTGCGCCGGTGAACAAGTTCACAAGCGTTGGGCGAGGGTCACCGACCGTGCCTACCGTCGATCGAGTCCACCACCGTGGACGCCACGACCGGCAACGCCAAATCCTGCCCCCGGTCGTCGGATACCAGAACCCCGGGCAGGAGCGGGGGACCCACGTTCCTCGGTGCATGTCACCTCGGGGTGAAGCCGCCACCGCGCGGCCGGGCTCCTCGGCCCGAACCCGACAGCTCACCTCGCCGGCGTGGAGGAACCACACATGACGTCTGTCCACACGCCCCGTCATCGACGGGTCACCACCCGCCGCGTCGCCGTCGGCACCCTGGCCGTCGGCGCGATCACCGGCGCCGTCGCCCTCTTCGGCCCCGCGGCCCCGGCCCAGGCCGGTGTCAACTGGGACGCGATCGCCAAGTGCGAGTCCGGCGGCAACTGGAAGATCAACACCGGTAACGGCTACTACGGCGGGTTGCAGTTCTCCCAGGGCACCTGGGCCGGCTACGGCGGCAAGAAGTACGCCGCCCGTGCCGACCTGGCCAGCCGCGGCGAGCAGATCGCCATCGCCGAGAAGGTGCTCGACGGGCAGGGCATCGGCGCGTGGCCGACCTGCGGCCGCAAGGGCGGCTCGTCGGGCGGCTCCGCCACGAAGTCCTCGACGAAGTCGACCGCGAAGTCGTCGAAGTCCACCGCCCCGAAGGACCGGTCCACCGCCCCGAAGGAGCGGTCGTCGCGCGGCGACCAGCCGGCGACCCGCAACCACGAGCGCACCGCCCCGGCGGCCAGCGGCGACACGTATGTGGTCAAGCCGGGGGACACCCTGTCGGAGATCGCCGACAGCCACCGCCAGGCCGGCGGCTGGCAGGCCCTGTACGAGCGCAACCGGCAGCTGATCGGCGCCGACCCGGGTCTGATTCTCCCGGGCCAGCGGCTCAGCCTGTAAGAGCACCAGCAGCGGGCGCTCGACCGGATTCCGGTC
>NZ_JBFAPG010000665.1:0-2574 GCF_040675595.1 Micromonospora sp. NPDC049580 | reverse complement strand
GGCCGGCGGCTACACCGGGGCCCGCCCGACGGTGCCGCCCGCCGCCGCGCCGGCCACCCCGGTCCCACCCGCCCGCCCGGCGTACAGCAACGGCGCGGGCACCTCGGTGGGCAGCCCGACCGTGGCGTACCCGACCATCGACGCGCTGCCCCGACGCGGCTCGACGGCCGACACCACGGACGGTCGGAGCGCGCCGGTGCTGCCCGTCGGGCCGGTCGCCGGCCCCGGAGCGGTCGCCCCGCCGGCACCGCCCGCGACGCCGGCCCCGTCCGTGCAGCCCGCCCCGCCGGCCACGCCGCCGACGCCCGCCGCGCCGGTCAGCACCCGGCCGGAGTTCCCCGCCGAGGCGCCGATCTTCCGGGAGATGGAGGCGGTCTGGTTCCGGTCGCACGGCGACGACGCCACCGCGATCTTCACCCGGCCGCAGTTCGACACACCGCCCGCGCCCGCCGACGCCGGCCTGCGGGGGGCCAACGGCGGTCAACCGGCCACCGCGTCCGCGCCGGCGTCCGCGCCGGCCCGACCGCCACTGCCCACCCGCACCCCGGGCAGTTCCGAGGGCACCGGAGCGCAGAGCGTGGGAAGCATGGACGGATTCGGCGGTGCGAACACCGGCGGTCGTGGCGGTGCGAGCACCGGCAATCGTGGCGGTGTGAGCACCGGCGGTCGCGGCGCCTCGACGCCGAAACCACCGCCGTCGTACACCCCGCCGGCCGTCCCGACGGCGCCGGTAGCGGCCCCCGCCGCCACGGCGAGCACGCCCCCGCCGGCCACGGACCCGGACGCCTGGCGGACGGCGGCTGACGAGGGCTGGTCGCTGGCCAGCCGGGCCGCCGAGCCGGCCGCCGCCGGCACCACCCGCTCGGGTCTGCCCAAGCGGGTGCCGCAGGCACAGCTCGTGCCGGGTGGCATCGAACCGAAGGGTGGCCGGGACCGCAGCCGGCGGACCCCCGATGAAGTACGCGGCCTGTTGTCGGCCTACCACCGCGGCGTACAGCGTGGTCGGACGGCCGGCACGGACCTGAACAGCACCTCGACCAAGGAGAGCCGATGAACAGGCCAGCTGCCATGCAGGACATGGGTTGGCTGCTCACCAACTTCGCCGACAGCGTGGCGGGCATCGCCCACGTGGTGGCGGTGTCCGCCGACGGGCTGCTGCTCGCGTCCTCCCGGGACCTGCCGGGGGACCGGGCGGACCAGCTCGCCGCGATCACCTCCGGCGTGGTGAGCCTGACCGAGGGCGCGGCCCGGATGTTCAGCGCGGGCGGGGTGTTGCAGACCGTCATCGAGATGGACAGCGGTTACCTCTTCCTCATGTCGATCAGCGACGGCTCGTCGATGGCCGTGCTGGCCGCGCGGAGCTGCGATGTGGGCCAGGTGGGCTACGAGATGGCGCTGCTGGTGGAGCGGGTCGGTGCCGCGCTGGTGCCGCTGCCGAGGGACGCGGTGCGTTCGTAGCGCCGGTAGACCCGGCGCGCGGACCGCGCGCCGGAACAGGGATGGGAGGCGGTGTGGGCCGGCTCCGCTGGGGACGAGGAGGTGATCATGGATGGACCAACGGCGCGCTGACCCGCGCGGCGCTCTGGTGCGTCCGTACGCGGTCACCCGTGGTCGTACCGAGCCCCGGCAGGACATCGCCCTCGAGGCGGTCCTCACGGCCTCTCCCACTCAGGTTGCCGAGTCCCGTTTCGCGGGGCACGACAAGCACCGCATCGCCACCGTCTGCGAGGGCCGTGCACAGTCGCTGGCGGAGATCGCCGCGTACACCCGGATGCCGCTGGGCGTCGCCCGGGTACTGGTCGCCGACATGGTGGCCGAGAGCCTGCTGACGTTACACACTGCTGCTCCCGCCGAGGGGTTCGAGGAGCGGATGGAACTGCTTGGAAGGGTGCTAAGTGGACTTCGCAGGCTATGACCCCCCCGCTGGGGGGCGGCCGAGCCGGGGAATCGTCTCCGCGAAGATCGTCGTCGCGGGCGGCTTCGGCGTCGGTAAGACGACCCTCGTCGGCTCGATCTCCGAGATCACGCCGCTGACGACCGAGGCGGTGATGACAGCCGCGGGTGTCGGTATCGACGACCCGTCCAAGGTGCCGGGCAAGGAGACCACCACGGTCGCCATGGACTTCGGCCGGATCACCATGGCCCAGGACCTGATCCTGTACCTGTTCGGTACGCCGGGTCAGACCCGCTTCTGGTTCATGTGGGACGAGATCATCCGAGGTGCGGTGGGTGCCGCCGTCCTGGTGGACACCCGCCGGATCACCGACGCGTTCGCCCCGCTGGACTACTTCGAGAACCGCAACCTGCCGTACGTGGTGGCGCTGAACCGGTTCGACGGCGCTCCCCAGTACGAGCTGGAGGAGATCCGCGAGGCGCTGGCCATCTCGCCGCAGGTGCCGTTGGTGATGACCGACGCCCGGCACCGGGATTCGGTCAAGCAGGTGCTGGTGACGGTGGTCGAGCACGCGATGCTTCGGCTCCAGGCCGAGCACGGTCGGGGCTTCCCCACGGCCGCGTCGCCCGGCGCCGGCACGACGGCCCCCGCCACGCCCGGCACGTCGACGGCGCCCGGCG
>NZ_JBFAPG010000664.1:0-2574 GCF_040675595.1 Micromonospora sp. NPDC049580 | reverse complement strand
GGTGATGCTCGTTCTTCGGGACATCATGTTCGGCAATCGGCGGCACTTCCGCGAGCTGCTCGCCGGCAGTGAGGAGGGCATCGCGCCGAACATTCAGCCGGGCCGAGGCGGCCTGGTCCCCGAAGTCCTGGTTGCGCTCCGCGTCCTGTTCACGCTGGTCGCGCTCGGTCATCTGCTGCTGCCGGGAGATCTGCTGCTTGGCCATGCTGATCCTCGCGATCCGTCGGGGCGCCGGTGCGCCGACACGGTCTGCGGTCGGTCGTCGCGTACCCGGCGGCCCACCCGGCAAACGCCGCCCCGGAAGCCGCGCGACGCGGCGGGCGCGGGGCGCGTGCGACGCGGCGGGTGGGGTAAGCGGGCCAGAGGCGAGCACGCGGAGGTGCGGCATGGACGAGCAGCGCAGCACGGTGACCATTCCGATCCGGGACGTCCAGCTTCCCGCCGATCTGATGGTGCCCCCACGGCCGGTCGGCGTGGTGCTGTTCGCGCACGGCAGCGGTAGCTCGCGGCACAGCCCGCGCAACGTCGCGGTGGCCCGGACGCTGACCGGCCGCGGCCTCGCCACCGTGCTGGTGGATCTGCTCACCCCGGACGAGGACGAGCTCGACACGCGCACCGCCGAACTGCGCTTCGACATCGGGATGTTGGCCAGCCGGCTGGCCGGGATCGTCGACTGGTTGGCGGTCGAGAGCCCCGCCGGTGACGTGCCGATCGGTCTCTTCGGTGCCAGCACGGGCGCCGCCGCCGCGCTGGTCGCGGCCGCGTACCGCGCCGACCGGGTGGGGGCGGTGGTCTCCCGGGGCGGCCGACCCGACCTGGCCGGCGCCGCCCTGGCCCAGGTGCGTACCCCGACGCTGCTGCTGGTCGGCGGCCTGGACGAGGAAGTGCTCACGCTCAACGAGCAGGCGCTCACTGAGCTGGGGGAGGTCGGCGAACTGTGGGTGGTGCCGGGGGCCACCCACCTCTTCGAGGAGCCCGGCGCGCTCGACCAGGTCGCCGAACACGCCGGCACCTGGTTCACCACCCATCTCGCCCGGACGACCGCCGCGCCGCGCCGCTCATGACCGTGCCGGCGCGTCCGTGGTGGAGCGGCGGCGCTGAACGGTGTCGATGACCCGCCAGAGAACGGCGGTGATCGGAACGCTGACGAAGGCGCCGGCGATGCCCGCGATCAGGGTGCCCGCGGTGACCGCCACCAGGATGACGGCCGGGTGCAGGCGCACCTGCCGCTTCATGACCAGCGGCTCCAACAGGTTGCCCTCGATCTGCTGCACCGCGACCACCGCGGCGAGGGTGAGCAGGGCGGTCGTCGGCCCGTTGGCCGCCAATGCCACCAGCACCGCCACCGCGCCGGCCACCGTCGCCCCGATGATCGGTACGAAGCCGCCGAGGAAGGTGATCAGCGCCAGCGGCAGGGCCAGCGGCACCCGTAGCAGCACCAGGGCCAGGCCGATGCCGATCGCGTCGATCGCGGCGATCAGCATGGTCCCCCGGCTGTACGCGCCCAGCGTCTGCCAGCCGGCCCGGCCGGCCTCGGCCACCACCGGTCGGTTCGGGCCGGTCATCCGGGACAGCACCCAGTGCCACATCGACCTGCCGTCCTTGAGCAGGAAGAAGAGCAGCACCAGGGCGAGCAGCGCGGAGCCGACGACCTCGCTTGCCGTCCGGGCGCCCGCCACCGGGTCCGGAGAGCTGCCGCTGAGCCCCTCCCGGGCCTGGTCGACCAGCTTGTCGAGTTGGGCGTCGCTGACCGGCAGGGTGGACGTGACGAAGTCACGGCTGCGGTCGAGCCCCTGGGTCAGCTCCTGACTGAGCTGGTCGAACTGGCTGGCGGTCAGGTTCCACACCAGCGCGCCGACCCCCACCAGGATGCCGAGCAGCAGCAGGACGGTGAGCAGCGCGGCCAGTGCCGCGGGCAGGCGCAGGCGGCGCAGCCGGAGCAGCACCGGGTCGAGCAGCGCGGTGAGGAAGATGGTGGCGGCCAGGGCGATGGCCAGCGGGGCCAGCAGGACGGCGATCCGACCCAGCAGATAGAGCCCGGCGATGATCACCACCAGGCAGGCGCTCCACACCACCGCGCTTCGGACCAGCCAGGGCAGCGCCGCCCACGCGTGGCGTGGTCCGGTCTCACCGGTCGTCGCCGCGGTGCCGGTTGTGGACGCGGTGCCGGTTGTGGACGCGGTGCCGGTTGTCGGCGCGGCGTCCGCCCCGGGTTCGTCTGCCGTCATGTCGGCCCTCCTCGATCTCGGCGAGTCGGTACCCGGCCGGCGATGCACCGACACCCGAATCGCGCCATCCCCGTCCGGACCGTCGGTGTTTGCGCCGACAGGCCCAGGGAACGCAAGTGGAAACGATCCGAGGAGGAGCGCCGTGGGTGACTTCATGGACAAGGCCAAGGACGTCACGGACAAGCACGACAAGCAGGTAGACCAGGGCATGGAGAAGGCCGGCGACATGGCCGACAAGGGCACGGGCGGCAAGTACGACGACCAGATCGACAAGGGCGTGGATCAGGCGCAGGCGCGTACCGGTGAGGGTGACCAGGCCCGCTGACGAACCGGACGTCTCCCGGGC
>NZ_JBFAPG010000663.1:0-2576 GCF_040675595.1 Micromonospora sp. NPDC049580 | reverse complement strand
CCGCGCCCAGGACCTGCTCCGCGGCGCGCTGGCCGGGGTGGAGTACGTCGAGGCCCCCGGGGAGGCCGCCTTCTACGGCCCGAAGATCGACATTCAGATCGTCGACGCGGCCGGCCGCGAGTCGACCATCTCCACCATCCAGGTGGACTTCGACAAACCGGAGAAGTTCCACCTGTCGTACACCGATTCCGACGGCAGCAGGCGTCGGCCGGTCCTGCTGCACCGCAGCCTGGTCGGCAGCATGGAGCGGCTGTTCGCGTACCTCATCGAGGTGCACGAGGGCGCGTTCCCGGCCTGGTACGCGCCCGTCCAGTTGGTGTTGCTGCCGGTGGACGACGGGCAGGCCGACGCGGCGGCGGAACTGGCCCGGCGGGCCGTCGACGCCGGCCTGCGGGTCGAGGTCGACACCGCCGGCTCGCTGGGCGCCCGGGTACGGGACGCGACCCGCCGCCGCGTCCCGTACCTCGGGGTGCTGGGTGCCCGGGAGGCGGCCGACGGCGCGCTCGCACTGCGCCTGCGCGACGGCCGCGCCCTGGCCCCGATGCCCGCCGCCGCCGTGCTCGCCCTGATCGGCCGGCAGGTCGCCGCCCGCGCCGCCGACCTGCTCCCGGCGGACTGAGCCGCCCACCGGGCTGAGGTGGACCGTCGATCGTGTGGCGCGCACGGCGGTCCGCCCTCAGACCGACGCCGGCTGGGCCCCGGCGGGCGCGGCTGGTTCCTCGTCGACCGCGGCGCCGGTGAACTGCGAGCGGTAGAGCCGGTGGTACGCGCCGTGGGCGGCGAGCAACTGCTCGTGGGTGCCCTGCTCGACGATGCGGCCGTTCTCCATCATCAGGATCAGGTCGGCGTCGCGGATGGTGGAGAGCCGGTGCGCGATGACGAAGCTGGTCCGGTCCGAGCGCAGCGCCGCCATCGCCCGCTGGAGCAGCACCTCGGTGCGGGTGTCCACCGAGCTGGTCGCCTCGTCCAGGATCAGCAGGGACGGCTCGGCGAGGAACGCCCGGGCGATGGTGATGAGCTGCTTCTCGCCGGCGCTGACATTGCTGCCCTCCTCGTCGATGACCGTGTCGTAGCCGTCCGGAAGGCTGCGCACGAACCGGTCCACGAAGGTGGCCCGGGCCGCGGCGATGATCTCCTCCTCGGTCGCGTCCGGCCGGCCGTACGCGATGTTGTCGCGGATGGTGCCGCCGAAGAGCCAGGTGTCCTGCAGCACCATGCCGATCCGTCCGCGCAGGTCGTCGCGGCGCATCGTGGTGATGTCCACCCCGTCGAGGGTGATCCGGCCGGCGTCCAGCTCGTAGAACCGCATGATCAGGTTGACCAGGGTGGTCTTGCCGGCGCCGGTCGGGCCGACGATGGCCACCGTGTGCCCGGGCTCGGCGACCAGCGACAGGTCGTCGATCAGCGGCTTGTCCGGCGTGTACCGGAAGGAGACGTGCTCGAACTCGACCCGGCCGTGCGGGTCGACGACCCGGGCGGGCTGGGCCGGGTCGGGGCTCTGCTCGTCGGCGTCGAGCACCGCGAAGACCCGCTCGGCCGACGCCACCCCGGACTGGAGCAGGTTCGCCATCGAGGCGAGCTGGGTCAGCGGTTGGGTGAACTGGCGGGAGTACTGGATGAACGCCTGCACGTCGCCCAGGCTCATCGTCCCGGAGGCCACCCGCAGTCCGCCGACCACGGCGATGGCCACGTAGCTCAGGTTCCCGATGAACATCATCGACGGCATGATGATCCCGGAGATGAACTGGGCGCCGAAGCTGGCCCGGAACAGCTCCTCGTTCTTCGCGTGGAACGCGGCCTCCACCTCGCGCTGCCGGCCGAAGACCTTCACCAGCTCGTGACCGGTGTACGCCTCCTCGATCTGGCCGTTCAGCTCGCCGGTGTGCTTCCACTGTGCGATGAACTGCTTCTGCGAGCGCTTGGCGATGCGCTGGGTGACCAGCACCGACAGCGGGACGGCGACCAGAGCCACCAGGGCCAGCAGCGGGGAGATCCAGAACATCACGGCCAGCACGCCGATGACGGTCAGCAGCGAGGTGAGCAGCTGGCTGAGGGTCTGCTGGAGGCTCGTCGAGATGTTGTCGATGTCGTTGGTGACCCGGCTGAGCAGCTCACCGCGGGGCTGCCGGTCGAAGTAGGGCAGCGGCAGCCGGTTGAGCTTCTCCTCCACCTCGGCGCGCAGCCGCAGCACGGTGCGCTGCACCACCCCGTTGAGCAGCCAGCCCTGCCACCACGACAGCACGCTCGCCGCCAAATAGAGCCCGAGCGCCAACAGCAGCACCCGGCCCAGGGCGCCGAAGTCGATGCCCACTCCGGGCACCACGTCCATCCGGGCCAGCATGTCGGCGAAGCTCTCGTTGCCGCTGGCCCGCGCCGCCGCGACGGCCTGTTCGGTGGTCGTGCCCGGGGCCAGTCGCCGACCGATCACCCCACTGAAGATCAGGTCGGTGGCGTGGCCGAGGATCTTCGGGCCGGCCACGCTGAACCCGACGCTCACCACGGCGAGGGTGATGATCGCGGTCAGGTGCAGCCGGTGCGGGCGCAGCCGACCGAGCAGCCGTCGGGCCGACGGCCCG
>NZ_JBFAPG010000662.1:0-2619 GCF_040675595.1 Micromonospora sp. NPDC049580 | reverse complement strand
GCCCCGCCGTCCGGACGACTCTGCGGTATGGCGCTCTTCGCCCGGGTCAGGAGCCGTCGGTCGGCGGGGCGGTCAGGTCGAGCTGCCAGTCGTTGGCACGCATCAGGTGCCCGGGTGGGTACTCGAAATCCGTCTCGCCCAGCAGGGTGAAGCCCGCCTTGCGGCAGACCGCGTTCGAGGCGGGGTTGTCGACGGACGGGTACGCGTGCGCGTAGCGCCGGTCCCGTCGGGCGCGGACCACGTCGAGAGCCGCGCGCACCGCGGCGGTGGCCAGCCCCTGCCTCCGGTACGCGGGCAGCACCGCCCAGCCCAGCTCGTACACCGGTTGGTCGCGCCACTCGCGGGCCCAGTAGCCGACGCTGCCCGCCCGCGCGCCGTCCGGCAGCACCAGAGTGAACATGCACCCCTGCCCGCCCTCGGCGAAGTGCACGTACCGGTCGTGCCGGGCGAGCACCTGCTCGTCGGTCTCCGGGCCGCCGGTGTGCCTGCGCGTGTCCGGTGAGTTGAGCTGCCGCAGCAGGTCGAGGTCGTCCTCGCACCACGGCTCGATGCGTACCTGCGCCATTTCGTCCCCTTCGTCGACCCCAGTCAAGCCGATCCCACCGACATTCCGGCCCGGAACGGCGCCCGCTAGTTCCGATCTAGCGGGCGGTCGGTCGTCACCTCGCGCCCTTTAGGTGGGCGGCGTCGTTGCTCTCACCAACCACGACGTCCCGGCCATCGGACGAGAGGTACGGATGATGAACAGACGCTCCACCGGACTGGCCATCGAGGCCGAAGGGCTCACCCGTTCGTTCGGGGAGACCCGGGCGCTGGCCGGCATGGACCTGCGGGTGCCTGCCGGCACCGTCTACGGCCTGCTCGGCCCGAACGGGGCGGGCAAGACCACCGCGGTCCGGGTGCTGGCGACGCTGCTGCGCCCCGACGGCGGCACCGCGCGGGTGTTCGGGCACGACGTGGTGACCGAGGCTGACCGGGTCCGCAGCCGGGTCAGCCTCACCGGCCAGTACGCCTCCGTTGACGAGGACCTGACCGGTACGGAGAACCTGGTGCTCCTCGCCCGCCTGCTCGGCCTGCGCAAGCCGGCCGCCCTCGAGCGTGCCGCGGCGCTGCTCGCCGCGTTCGGTCTGACCGAGGCGAGCGACCGTCAGGTGAAGAAGTACTCCGGTGGGATGCGGCGACGCATCGACATCGCCGCGAGCATCCTCAACACGCCTGACCTGCTCTTCCTCGACGAGCCGACGACGGGTCTCGACCCGCGCAGCCGCAACCAGGTGTGGGAGATCGTCCGGGCCGTGGTGTCGCACGGGACGACAGTGCTGCTGACCACGCAGTACCTCGACGAGGCCGACCAGCTCGCCGAGCGGATCGCGGTCGTCGACCACGGCCGGGTGATCGCGGAGGGCACCCCGGGCGAGCTGAAGTCGTCGGTCGGCTCCGGCACCGTCCACCTGCGACTGCGCGACCCCGGTCAGCGGCCGCAGGCCGAAAAGGTGCTCCGGGAGGCACTCAACGTGCCGGTGCAGCTCCCCGCGGATCCGGTCGCGTTGACCGCCCGGGTCGGCGAGGCCGGCACCGACCTCGACGCCAGCGCGCAGGCCGCCCGCGCGCTCGGTGACCTGGCCCGCGCCGGCATCGTCGTCGACGACTTCTCCCTCGGCCAACCGAGCCTGGACGAGGTATTCCTGGCCCTGACCGATCATCCGGCCGTGTCGGCCGACGAGCGCGACGACGAGCTGGAGGCAGCCCGATGAGCGACACCACCACCACTACCGAACGGGCGCCGTCGGTCTACGTACCGTCCGCCGAGGCGCTGGCGACAGTCCTCGCGCCGGGCGCGCGACCGTCCCGACCCAGCGCGCTGGGGGCGTCGCTCACCTTCGGTTGGCGGGCCCTGCTGAAGATCAAGCACGTGCCGGAGCAGCTGTTCGACGTGACCGCGTTCCCGATCATCATGGTGCTGATGTTCACGTACCTGTTCGGTGGCGCCCTCGCGGACAGCCCGCGCGACTACCTGCAGTTCTTCCTGCCCGGCATCATGGTGACGAGCGTCGTGATGATCACCATGTACACCGGCGTCGGCCTCAACACCGACATCGAGAAGGGCATCTTCGACCGCTTCCGTACGCTGCCCGTCTGGCGGCCGGCCGCCCTGGTCGGCATGATCTTCGGCGACGTGCTGCGCTACGTCCTCGCCGCCCTGGTCATCCTCGGCGTCGGGTTGGCGCTCGGCTTCCGACCCGCCGGTGGCGTCGCCGGGGTGGCCAGCGGGATCGGGCTGCTGGTGATCTTCTCGTTCGCGTTCTCGTGGGTGTGGACGTTCTTCGGGCTGATCCTGCGCAGCGAGAAGTCGGTGATGGGGGTCAGCATGATGGTGCTGTTCCCGCTGACGTTCCTCAGCAACGTATTCGTCGAGCCGAGCACCATGCCGGGCTGGCTCCAGGCGTTCGTGAAGGTCAACCCGGTGACGCAGCTGGTGGCCTCGGTGCGCGCGGTGATGGCCGGCGAGTCGGACCCGTCCGCCACGATGTGGCTGCTGGCGTGGAGCGTCGGCTTCGTGCTCGTCTTCGGCACGTTGACCATGTACAAGTACAACCGCCGCTGACCGGGACGGGTCAG
>NZ_JBFAPG010000661.1:0-2623 GCF_040675595.1 Micromonospora sp. NPDC049580 | reverse complement strand
GCCGCCCCGGCACCGCTCACCGGAAACGTCGAACCCCAACCCGCTCCCCGGACACTCCCACCCCACCAGATCCGTTGATCATGAAGTTATTGCCCCGACACGCCGACGAGGCGGGCAATAACTTCATGATCAACCCGCCGTTTGGGGCGGTGGGGCGGTGGGGCGGTTGGGGGGGTTAGGGGGTTGGGGGGAGGGGGAACAGGAGGCAGGTGCTTGTCGCGTGGGCGATCAGGCGGGCGTTCGCGTCGGTGAGGCGGGCTTCGGCCAGGGCCGTGCGGCGACCGCGTTGCAGCACCGTGCCCTCGCAGCGCAGCGTGCCGCTGTCGACGGTGACCGGGCGCAGGAACTTCACGTTCAGGTCCAGCGAGGTGTAGCCGACCCCGGCGGGCAGCGTGGTGTGCACGGCACAGGCGGCGGCGGTGTCCAGCAGGGTCGAGATGACGCCACCGTGGACGGTGCCCAGCGGGTTGTAGTGGAACTCCTGGGGGACCAGCTCGACGGCGACCCGACCCTCGTCGGCCTCCATCCGGGCCATGTCGATCAGGTGCATCACCGGGGGTGCGGCCAGTTCTCCGGCGATCATCGCGCGGAGCAGGTCGATGCCGCTGCGCCGACCGACCTGCGCGGCGTTGGCCGCCGGGTCGGACCAGGTGAAGGTACGGCTGCGCGCCGGCTCCTGGGTCTGTGTCATGGACGCAGCGTCGCAGGACGTTGCTGAGTCTGTCAATGAGACCTAGCCTGGTCGGATGAGACCCGGGGCACTGGACTGGTCGGTGGAGAACTGCACCATCGCCCGCGCGATGGAGATCCTCGGCGAGCGGTGGACCATGGTGGTGCTGCGCGAGGTGTTCAGCGGCGTGCGGCGCTTCGACGACATGCGGGTCCGCACCGGTATTCCGCGCCAGGTTCTCACCAACCGGCTGGCGGTGCTCGTCGAGCGGGGCGTTCTGCGTCGTGAGCCGTACCGGGAGCCCGGCAGCCGGCTGCGCCACGAGTACCGGCTGACGGAGAAGGGTCTGGCCCTCTGGCCGGTGCTGGTCGCCGTGCTCGGGTGGGGTGACCGGTACCTGGCCGACGCCGAGGGCTCGCCGTTGAGCGTGGGGCATCGCGACTGCGGCGCCCCGGTTCGCGTCGAGCTGCGCTGCGCCGAGGGGCACCCGGTGGATGATCCCCGCGACGTGCTGCCCCGCCCGGGTCCCGGCGCGCGCCGCCGTACCCCCTGACGCCGCCCACCGCCGCCCGCCGTGCGGCCCGATCCGTGGTGATCCGGCGGCGGGGGTTGTGGCGTCAACGGCGTCGGTCGGCGAGTGGTGTCCGAAACGGATCCGGCGGTCCTCAGGGCTGTGACGGCAGGTGCCCGCGAACGTGTCCGCGGTGTTGCGGCGGTGTGACTGGCGCGGGTCGACGAATTCGGGCGAAACCAGGTCTTGTCAATGATCTTAAGTATGTGAATACTTCTGTTCACTCGGCCGGTTCTCGCAGATCGGCCGGGTCGCCCCTCGGGTCAGCCACCCCCGGCCAGACCCGTCTCCCCCGCCCAGGAGGTTTGTTACATGCGACCCACGAGGTCCTCATTCCGCGTTGCGGCGACTGTTGCCGTGAGCGGAACCCTGGTCGTCGGCTCGCTCATCGGCGCACCCGCCCAGGCCGCCCCCGCCGCCTCGCCCGACGCCGCCGCCGCCCTCTCCGCTCAGCTCGGCGACCGCTCCGCCGGCTCGTACATCGACGCCAGCGGCAAGACCGTCGTCACGGTGACCGACGCCGCCGCCGCCCGCACGGTCAGCAAGGCCGGAGCGAGCGTCCGATACGTCACCCGCGGCGCCGCCGAGCTCAACCGGGCCACCGCCGAGCTGGAGCGCTCGGCGAAGATCCCGGGCACCGCCTGGTGGAGCGACCCGATCACCAACCAGGTGGTCGTCTCCGTCGACAGCACCGTCACCGGCGCCAAGCTGGAGCGGGTCAAGGCCGCTGCCGCGCGCGCCAACGGCGCGGTACGCGTCGAGGCCGAGGCCGGCGTGCTCAGCACCCGCATCTCGGGTGGCCAGGCCATCTACACCGGCGGCTACCGCTGCTCGCTCGGCTTCAACGTGCGCAGCGGCAGCACCTACTACTTCCTGACCGCCGGGCACTGCACCAACCTCGGCACCAACTGGTACTCGAACTCCAGCCAGACCACCCTGCTGGGCACCCGTGCCGGCACCAGCTTCCCGGGCAACGACTACGGCATCGTGCGGCACAACAACTCCGCGAACGCCGCCGGCAACGTCTACCTCTACAACGGCAGCTACCGGGACATCACCGGCTCCGGCAACGCGTCGGTCGGCCAGTCGGTGCAGCGCTCCGGCAGCACCACCGGCCTGCGCAGCGGCTCGGTGTCCGCGACCAACGCCACGGTGAACTACGCCGAGGGTTCGGTCTCCGGCCTGATCCGCACCAACGTCTGCGCCGAGGGTGGCGACAGCGGTGGCTCGCTCTTCTCCGGTAGCACCGCGCTCGGCCTCACCTCCGGCGGTAGCGGTAACTGCAGCAGCGGCGGGACGACCTACTTCCAGCCCGTTACCGAGGCCCTGAGCGTCTACGGCGTCAGCGTCTTCTGATCGATTCACCGCACGCGGGTCGCCGG
>NZ_JBFAPG010000660.1:0-2647 GCF_040675595.1 Micromonospora sp. NPDC049580 | reverse complement strand
CCGCCGTCGTGCCGCCACTGAGCTGGTACGACGGCGGCCGTGCCGACCGCCGCCAGCCCGAGGGCCGACGGCGGCCCGGGCGGCCCCAGGACCAGGATGGCGGTCGCGGCGAGGAGCAGCCCCGCCGCGGCCGCCCGGCTGCCCGCCGCGCCGAGGCGGTGCGGCAGGCCGCGTACCCCCGTCCGGGCGTCGTCGGCCAGGTCGGGCAGCACGTTGGCGAAGTGCGCGCCGGCCCCCAGGCAGGCCGCCGCCGCCAGCAGCCAGGCCGGCGGGGTCGGCTCGCCGGGCAGCGCCAGCACCACGAAGGCGGGCAGCGCGCCGAAGGACACCGCGTACGGCAGCACCGAGAGGACGGTGGCCTTGAGCGGCCAGTCGTAGAGCAGCGCGGAGACCAGGGCGACCGTGAGCCAGAGCGCCGCCGGAGGGTTCGTGGTCAGCGCCAGCAGCGGGCAGGCCAACGCGGCCGCCGCCGCGGCCCAGGCCGTGACGCGCCGGCCCACCGCGCCGGCGGCGACCGGCTTGTCGGTACGCCCCACAGTGGCGTCCCGCTCGGCGTCCAACGCATCGTTGGTCCAGCCGACGGCGAGCTGGCTGGCGAGTACGGCGAGCACCACCGAGACGATTCCCGACGGCCGGTGCCCCACCCCCCAGGCCAGCAGACCGGACACCGTGGTCACTGCGGCGGCCGGTTCCGGATGGCTCGCTCTGACCAGCCCTAACACCCTGGACGACATAAGGGAAGTCTGGTCGTTACCGAGCAGTCGTGCCACGCTCGGTGCCATGCGAGACGTGGCTGCGGCCGCGGCGTCCACCGGTCCCCGGGTGCTGCCGCGCAACGACCCGCGCCAGTACGACGACCTGGCCGGCGAGTGGTGGCGGCCCGATGGCGCGTTCGCGATGCTGCACTGGCTGGCCGAGGCCCGCGCGGCGCTCGTGCCGCCGGCGACCCGCCCGGATGCGGTCCTGGTCGATCTGGGCTGCGGCGCCGGACTGCTCGCGCCGCACCTCGCCGGTAAGGGATACCGGCACGTCGGTGTCGACCTGACCCGCTCGGCGCTGGTCCAGGCCGCCGGGCACGGGGTGCGCGTGGTCCAGGGTGACGTCACCGCGGTGCCGCTGTCGGACGGGTGTGCCGACGTCGTCTCGGCCGGTGAGCTGCTGGAACATGTGCCGGATTGGCCGCGCGCGGTGGCGGAGGCGTGCCGGCTGCTGCGCCCGGGCGGCCTGCTGGTGCTGGACACGCTCAACGACACGGCGCTGGCCCGGCTGGTCGCGGTACGGATCGCCGAGCGGCTGCCGACGGTGCCGCGTGGCATCCACGATCCACGGTTGTTCGTGGACGCTCGCGCACTGGTGGCCGAGTGTGCCCGGCACGGCGTCGAGCTGCGCCTGCGCGGCATCCGTCCGCAGGTCGGCGGTCTGGTCGCCTGGCTGGTGCGCCGGGCGCGCGCGACGCGGACGCCGGGCGCGACGTCGACGGGCCGTGCCCCGCGCATCGTGCCGACCCGGTCCACCGCCGTGCTGTACCAGGGCCAGGGGGTCCGCAGAGGATAGTCGGCTCGTGGCGGGGTATGGGACGCCGAGAAGGGAGCGATATGACGGTGCATGCGCTTGAGGCGGCCCGCCGGTTGGCGCCGCGGTTCGCCGCGCGGGCGGCGGAGCACGACCGGGACGGCTCCTTTCCGGTCGACGACTTCCGTGACCTGCGGGAGGCCGGCCTGTTCGGGCTGATGGTGCCCCGCGCGCTGGGTGGCCTGGGCGCCAGCTTCGCCGAGTACGCCGCGGTGGCCACCGAACTTGCTCGGGGCAACGGCGCGACCGCCCTGGTGTTCAACATGCACGCCTCGGTGACCGGCGCGCTGGGCGCGGTCACCGAGGAGTTGGCCGAGGCCCTGGGTGTGCCGGACGAGGCGTTGGCCGCCCGGGACCGCCTGCTCACCGCCGCCGCGCAGGGCTCCTGGTACGCCGTCGCAATGAGCGAGCGCGGCGCCGGTGCCCGACTCTCCCAGTTGAGCACGGTCTACGAGCCGACCGACGAGGGGTGGCATCTCAAGGGCAGCAAGACCTTCTGCTCCGGGGCGGGGCACGCCGACGGCTACCTGGTGGCCGCGCGCAGCTCCGCCGACCAGTCGGTGGTGTCGCAGTTCCTGGTGCCGGCCGGTGACGGTCTGAGCGTCGAGCCGACCTGGGACGCCCTCGGCATGCGCGCCACCTCGTCGCACGACCTGCACCTGGACGTCACCGTGCCGGCCGACCGGCTGCTCGGCGGGGTGGAGGGGCTGGCGCTGGTGGTCGCCCAGCTGATGCCGCACTGGCTGGTGGCCAGTTACGCGGCCGTCTACGTGGGGGTGGCCCGGGCGGCGATCGACGCGGCGGCCGAGCATCTCAACGCCCGCAACCTGGCCGGCCTGCCGGCGGTGCGGGCGCGGCTGGGCCGGGCGGACGCGGCGACCGCGGCGGCCGAGCTGGTGGTGGCCGAGGCGGCCCGGCGGGTCGACGACGCCCCGGGGGACGCGGAGACCAACCGCTGGGTGTGGCGGGCGAAGCTGCTGGCCGGCACCACGGCCGCCGAGGTGGCGGCGTCGATGCTGGAGGCGGCGGGGACGTCGGCGACCCGGCGTGGTCATCCGTTGGAGCGGCTCTACCG
>NZ_JBFAPG010000659.1:0-2688 GCF_040675595.1 Micromonospora sp. NPDC049580 | reverse complement strand
CCTTCGACGGCGCGCCGCTGCCGGCCGAGCACGGCGGCCCGGCGCGGCTGCTGGTGCCGCACCTGTACTTCTGGAAGTCCGCCAAGTGGGTGCGCGGCATCCGACTCAAGACAATGGACGAACCGGGGTTCTGGGAGACGGCCGGCTACCACGACTACGGCGACCCGTGGCGCGAACAGCGGTACCAGGGTGACTGAGCGGGCCGTGGCGACGGGCACCCCGGCCCGGGCGCCAATCAAGTGGCAGGTGGCGCGGCTGGTGGAGCGCCGCGTCGAGACGGCGACGGCGGAGACGCTGATCCTGGAGGTGCCGGACTGGCCGGGGCATCTGCCCGGGCAGCACGTCGACGTGCGGTTGACCGCGCCGGACGGCTACCAGACCGCCCGGTCGTACTCGATCGCCGGGCCGGTCGTGGACGGCCCCGGCGGCCCGCGGATCGAGGTGACCGTCCAGCGGGTGCCCGACGGCGAGGTGTCGCCGTACCTCATCGATGTCTTCGGTCCCGGCGACCCGGTGGAGGTCCGCGGACCGCTCGGTGGCTGGTTCATCTGGCGATCGGAGGACACCGCGCCGGTGCAGCTGGTCGCGGGCGGCTCCGGCATCGTGCCGCTGATGGCGATGATCCGGGCGCGGCGGGCGATCGGCAGCAAGGTGCCGTTCCGGCTGATCTACTCGGTGCGCACCGCGGAGGACGTGATCTACGCCGACGAGCTGCGTCGCCGGGTCCGCGACGACTTCGGCCTCGACGTGGCGTACGTCTACACCCGCGAGGCGCCCGACGGCTGGCGCGGCGAGCCGCACCGGATCGGCCTGGCCGACGTGAACACCCACGGCTGGCCGCCGGACCTGGAACCGCTCACCTACGTGTGCGGCCCGACCGGGTTCGTGGAGGCCGTGGCCGATCTGCTGGTCGGGCTGGGCCACCCGTCGCGGCGGATCAAGACCGAACGCTTCGGCCCCACCGGCTGAGAGCCCGCCCGCCGACTGCCCCGCCCGCCGCCTGTCCGGCCCGCCAACTGTCCCGCCCGCCGACGCAACGTCGAGGAGACCCGATGACCGAGATGTCGTACCTGGACGGCAACATGCTCGACGGCCCGATGCGCGAGCTGTTCGCCGTCGACCTGAGCACCGCGATGGGCCGCTGCGAGAACTGCGGGACGACCGGCTCGATGGCCAGCCTGCACGTCTACTCGCATGCCCCGGGCATGGTCGCGCGCTGCCCGTCCTGCGAGTCGGTGATGGTGCGCCTGGTCCGCGCGCCGGACCGGGCCTGGCTGGACATGCGCGGCGTCACCTACCTCCAGGTGCCGATGCCGATGGAGCAGCCGCTTCCCGAGCCGCTCTGACCGTTCGCTCGGCGCTCGCGCCGCTGGGGCAGACTGGCCGGATGGGTACCGGTCGATGGCGTGGCGTTCCACTGCGGGCCCGGCTGGTCGTGTCGGCGGCCGTTCTGGTCTTCGCCTACGGCACCGTCGTGCACGTGCTCCAGGTGTTCGTCCCCGGGCTCCGACCGCCGCTCGCCCTGCCCGGGTGGCTCGCGGTCTACTTCGGGTCCCTGACCCTGTGGGATCCGTTGGCGGCGCTGTTGCTGGCGGCTCGCCGTCCGGCGGGGCTCGCGCTGGGTTGCGCCGTGCTGGTGACGGACGCCGCCGCGAACGGGTACGCCAACGACGTGCTCGACCCCGCCGGTGGCGTCACCCCGGGCCGGATCGGGCAGGCCGTCATCACCGCCCTCGCCGTCGCCCTCGTCGCGCTCACCCCGTGGCTGGCCCGGTGGTTCGCCCGGCCCGCGACGCAGCGCCACTGAGGGGAGCCGCTACGGCGTTTCCGGATCCGCCTCGGCGAGGACGGCGATAGGACGGCGACCAGGGGGCCGGCCCAAGTCAGGGGCGCCGCGCAGACGAACCCGTCGGCGTACCGCCCGACGCGCCGCAGTGCCGGCGCGGCGAACCCTCCGATCAGGATCGGTGGCCCCCCGAGCGTGGTGGGGCGGGGCCCGGAAACTCGGGTGCGGCCGACCGGGCCCGTCCGTAGGCTTCCGAACTCCGGCCCGTCCGGGCCGCCCCGTCCCCGGATCGGAGATGAGCGCAGCGATGGCCAGCCACCTCTTCGCGGTGTGTTTCGGCGCGAACGAACCCCTCGGTGTCGCGCGGTTCTGGTCCGAGATCCTGGGTCGGGAGCTGGTCGACGACCCCCGCGACGGCGTCCTCGTGCTGCCCGACGACAAGACCGGTTTCCGGCTGCGTTTTCCGCGGGTCCCGGAGCCGAAGGTCCTGCAGAACCGGGCACACCTCGAGCTGACCAGCGACTCGCTGGAACACCAACGGCAGACGGTGGCCAGAGCGCTGGCGCTGGGCGCGCGGCACACCGACGTCGGCCAGCGTCCGGAAGAGAGTCACGTGGTGCTCGCCGATCCCGAGGGCAACGAGTTCTGCGTCCTCGGACCGGGTAACACGTTCCTCGCTGGCTGCGGTTTCCTCGGTGATGTCTCCTGCGACGGTTCGCAGGCCGTCGGCTACTTTTGGAGCGCGGCGCTCGGGTGGCCGCTGGTCTGGGACCATGACGAGGAGACCGCCATCCAGTCACCCCTGCGGGCCGAGGCGGGCCAGCTCAGCGCCGACCCGGGGGCGGCGCTGCGGGCGATCGCGGGCAGCGGCCGCACCGCGCTGAGCGAACTGGACACGCTCG
>NZ_JBFAPG010000658.1:0-2692 GCF_040675595.1 Micromonospora sp. NPDC049580 | reverse complement strand
CCGGGCGCACCGGGTGGCGCCGACGCGCTGACCCGGCTCGGCGCCGAGGTGGCCGAGCTGGCCGCGGCCTTCCCGGCGTACCCCCGTGGCTGAGCCCGGGGTGCTCGAGCCCGCCGCCGACCGGCGGTGGCGGTTGCGGCACCTGCCGGTGCTGCTGGGCGCGTCGCTGGCGCTGGCCGTGGTCGCGGCTGTCGTCGGTGCGGTGACCGGCGGCGCGACGGCGGCGTCCGGCGCGGCGGTCGGGGTGGGCGTCACGGTGCTCAGCTACACGCTGACCACGGTGGTGCTGGCCCGGGCCGACCAGGTCAACCCGCAGCTGCTGCTGCCGCTCGGCGTGGGTCTGTACGTGCTGAAGTTCACCCTGTTGGGTGTCGTGCTGGTGGCGGTGGCCGCAACCGGCTGGCCCGGGTTGATTCCTCTTTGCCTCGGCATCGTCGCCGGGGTGGCAGTGTGGACAGCGGTGCACCTCTGGTGGCTGACCAGGGTGTACGCCCGCCGGCCACGGGACTGACCCGGCGATCGGCCGGCCCGCCGTCCCAACCAGCGGACGCGCCGCAATGTGTCGGCCTCCGGTCATTTTCCGACGGGCGGAAGGGGAGTAGCGTGCCCACAGACGACGGCGCCCACGAGATGCCCACACAACGATGGTTGTGCGGGGGGTGAGGCACAGCCTCGTCTTCCCGGCTGATATCGTTCGCCCCGTCATGGCTGATGACCAAACCCCCCGCCCCGCCGGTGAACCGGACGACTATCCGTCCGGCGCCGGTCAGGGTTGGACCGCGCTCAGCTACCTCGTCGGAGGCATGCTCGTGTGGGGTTTCATCGGCTGGCTGGTCGACCAGTGGCTCGACACCGGTGGCGTCGCCACCGGGATCGGCTTCGTGCTCGGCATGGCCGGGGGAGTCATCCTGGTCATCCGCCGACTCGGCACGCCTACTTAGGAAGGGACGCGGTGTTCGGACAGGCGAACGTCCTGGCAGCGGGCCAGGCGGAATTCCCACCCAGTGTGGAGGACTTCTACCTGCCCAGCATCCTGCCCTGGGGTGCACACGACTCGTACTGGGTCACCAAGTTCACCTTGATGATCTGGATCGCGGTCGGTGTGCTGATCATCTTCTTCCTGGCTACCTACCGGAACCCGAAGCTGGTCCCGACCAAGAAGCAGTGGTTCGCCGAGTCGATCTACGGCTTCGTGCGCAACAACATCTCGGTCGACATGATCGGTCACCAGGGTGTGCGGTTCGCTCCGTACTTCACCACGCTGTTCTGCTTCGTGCTGGTGACGAACGCGTTCGCCATCATCCCGTTGTTCCAGATCTCACCGAACTCGCACATCGCCTTCCCGGCGATCCTCGCGGTGATCAGCTACGTGCTGTTCAACTACATCGGCATCCGGCACCACGGCTTCGGCAAATACTTCAAGCACGCCCTGATCCCGCCGGCACCCTGGTACATCCTGCCGCTGCTGATTCCGATCGAGGCGTTCTCGACCTTCATCATCCGGCCGTTCTCGCTGGCCGTCCGTCTCTTCGCGAACATGTTCGCCGGCCACATGCTCCTGCTGGTCTTCACGCTCGGCGGCTTCGCGATGCTCAACGCCAACGCCTGGCTGGCACCGGTCTCGGTGGTCTCCTGGGTGATGACCGTGGCGCTGACCCTGCTCGAGGCACTGGTCATCGTCCTGCAGGCCTACGTCTTCACGGTGCTGAGCGCCAGCTACATCCAGGGCGCGCTCGCCGAAGAGCACTGATCCACGCACCAACCGTTGTCGTCCCGCGTGAGAGTCACGCGTGATAACCAGGAGGAACCACTAATGGACGTTCTCGCCGCGGTAAATGGCAGCACCGCCGCCATCGGCTACGGTCTCGCGGCCATCGGCCCGGGCATCGGCGTCGGCCTGGTCTTCGCCGCCTACATCCAGTCGACCGCCCGGCAGCCGGAGTCGTCCCGGATGACCCTGCCGTACGTCTGGATCGGCTTCGCCGTCATCGAGGCGCTCGCGCTGTTCGGCATCGCCTTCGGCTTCATCTGGGCCAAGTAGTACCCGCCCCTCGACCGGGAGGTCACCATGTTCAACCTTGCCGCTGAGGGTGGTGAGTCCAGCCACAACCCGATCATTCCGATCGGGCAGGAGATCGTGGTCGGCACGATCGCCTTCGCCGTGCTCTGCTTCGTGCTGATGAAGTTCGTCTTCCCGCGGATGGAGCAGACGTTCCAGGCTCGGGTCGACGCGATCGAGGGCGGCATCAAGCGCGCCGAGGCCGCCCAGGCCGAGGCGAACCAGCTGCTCGAGCAGTACCGGGCCCAGCTCGCTGAGGCCCGCACCGACGCCGCGAAGATCCGTGACGACGCGCGGGCCGACGCCGAGGGGATCCGGCAGGACATCCTCGCCAAGGCGCGGGAAGAGTCCGACCGGGTCATCCAGGCGGGCAAGGACGCACTCGCCGCCGAGCGGGCCACCATCGTGCGCGAGCTGCGCGCGGAGGTCGGCACCATCGCGGTGGACCTGGCCAGCAAGATCGTCGGTGAGTCGCTGGCCGACGAGGCGCGACGTAAGGGCACCGTCGACCGGTTCCTGAGCGGCCTCGAGAGCACGGGGGCCCGCTGATGCAGGCCGCCAGCCGGGAGTCGTACAAGGTCGCGGCCGAGCGCCTCGACGCGTACGTCCGCGGCGCGGAGCCGTCGGCGGTGG
>NZ_JBFAPG010000657.1:0-2696 GCF_040675595.1 Micromonospora sp. NPDC049580 | reverse complement strand
CGGGCGCGAACCGTTGGCTACCCTTGCCGCGTGCCGTCGCTCTTTCGCCGCAAGTCCACCGACCTCGTCGACGAGGCCGTCACCTCGGTGACCCCCGAGGAGACCGCCGACCGTCCCCGGGGTTACACCCCGGCCAAGGGTCGGGAGACGCCGAAGCGGCCGACCGTCGGCCGTCGCCCGGCCGGCCCCACCCGCCCCCTCACCAAGGAGGAGGAGCGGGAGCGGCGCCGCCAGCTGCGTACCGAGGCCGCGGCCGAGTTCCGCCGCGAGGGTGGCCCCCGCGACCGGGGCCCGGAGCGGCTGCTGGCACGCAACGTGGTCGACTCCCGGCGTACCGTCGGCACCTGGTTCTTCGGCGGCGCGTTGATCGTGCTGATCGGCTCGAACGCGGCGATGCCGGCGCCGGTGCGGTTGATCTCCAACGTGCTCTGGGGCGCACTGGCCCTGGGTGTGGTCGTCGACTCGCTGCTGATCTGCCGCAAGATCGGCAAGCTGGTCCGGGAGCGCTTCCCGAAGACCGACCAGCGGATGGGCTCGCTCTACCTCTACGCCGTGATGCGGTCGATCACCTTCCGGCGGATGCGCGCTCCGGCTCCTCAGGTCAAGCTCGGCGACAAGGTCTGATCCCGGCTTCCCGAGCCCGCGTCGCCCCAGTGGCGGCTCCGGCCGCGTTGGGGGCAAAGCGCAGCGGGAAGCATCCGGGCAGCGGCCGTTCGTTGTAGCGTGCGCGTAGTTCATCACGGTGAACAGGTCGCCAGTTGTTCGTCACCTCGCACGTTGATCCAATGGAGCGAACACGCATGCCTGGAGAACCGGCTGCCCCGTTGGCCACCATCGCTGCCGCCCTGCGCCGCGAACGGGAGCGCCTCGGGATCTCGCCGGCCGAGCTGGCCCATCGGGCGGGGGTGACCGAGTCGACGCTCTCCCACCTGGAGTCGGGGACCGGCAACCCGAGCGTCGAGACGCTCTGGGCGCTCGGCGTGGCGCTGGGCGTACCGTTCAGCCGGCTCGTGGAGCCGGCGGACGTCGACATCCGGGTGATCCGCGCCGGGGAGGGGCCCCGGGTCCGTTCCGAACAGGCCGACTTCGCCGGGACGCTGCTCAGCGCCGGCACGGCGCACCTGCGCCGGGACGTCTACCTGATCGAGTTGGAGCCGGGCGCGGTCCGGGAGGCGGACGGGCACACCCCCCGCAGCGTCGAGCACGTGGTGGTGGCCGCCGGACGGCTGCGCGTCGGCCCCGAGGCGGGCACCGTGGACCTCGGTCCGGGTGACTACGCGACGTTCCCCGGCGACACGCCGCACCGGTACGAGGCGCTGGTCCCCGGCACCTTCGCCGTCCTCGTCATGGAGCATCCCTGACCCGATGCTCCGGTCCACTCAGCCGGCGGGTGGGGTATCGTCAAAGGTCAGATTGGGTTATCGACCCAAATGTCCGGAACCATCGGATAACGTTTGCGCTCGTGGGCGGTGCCACAGTGGCGGTGAACGAGCCCACGCCGTTACCCTCCATCCGCAGCCACGCCCTGCCGGAATGGGCGACCCGACCGGCACGCGAGGCCCCAGCGCGACAATGTGCAACGAGGTGACAACGCCGTGAGCGAGCGGACGCGAGCCGGCCACCGGGGCGTGGCAGGCGGCGACCGGACGCCCATGGGCCAGCGAGGCACCACCGCGGCCACCTCACCGTCGACGGGGAGCGGCCACGCGGCCGGGTGTGGCGACGGGCTCGACGGATGAACGGCCGCTACACCGACCGGTGGCGGGACCCGAACGAACCGTCCTGGGTGGCCGAGCCGACCACCGAGTGGCACCCCCAGTTCCCCGGCCAGCGCTACCCCGGCGACATCGGCGTCACCCACCAGCCGGCACCGCCGCGCGGACGGGCGACAGTTGTCGGTCGTACCGAGGTGCCGCCGCTCGCGCCCACCCGACCGGACGGCACCTACCTCGGCCGCTCCTGGGCCGACGAGCCTCCGGGCGAGTCTGCCCCCAACGGCCGGTGGGGGGCGGACGACGAGCCGGGCGGGACACCCTCCTACGGCTGGTCACGCAGCGACGAGCGCCCGGTCGACACGACGCACCACGGACGACCCGAGACCCCGCAGTACGACCATGAGCCGTACCGCCGGCCGCTCCCCGAGCCGCCCCGACGGGAGGAGCGCCGCTCCCCCGAGTCGGACCGGCGGACCGCCTGGTCCGACCGGCGACCCAACGACGACCGGGGACCGGCTCGGGAGGCCGCCTGGCACCGCGAGCAGCCCACTTCCGAGCGGTACGACGGCCGCCCGCCCCGACAGGAGCCGGCCGACCGGGACCGGGCGTACCCGACCGCGCCACCCGTCTCCCCCGGGCCCTACTCCCCCGCACCGCGCAGTGACTCCGGCTGGGTGCCCGAGCCGGACGAGGCGCCGCGCCGGCGCGGCACGTCGGAGCGGCCGGCCGCGGGTCACGACCGGCACCCCGGCGACGGGTACGGCACCCGACCGGCCAGGGGCCACGACGGCCGCCCGACCGACGGCTGGGCCGCCGAGGGGGCCGGCCAGTGGGCACCCGTGGACAGCCGCTCCCGCTACCGGGCCGAGGGCCACCCCGACCGCCTACCCGACGACGCCCGCCGCCCGGAGCGGGGCGTTGCCGACGGCCGGTCCCGCGTGGACGCTGGCCCCGGTGCGTCCACCGACCGGCAGCGCCGGC
>NZ_JBFAPG010000656.1:0-2699 GCF_040675595.1 Micromonospora sp. NPDC049580 | reverse complement strand
CGCCGCGAAGCTCTGCGCACCTGGCCGATGCGGGGCACCGTGCACCTCGTTCCTCCCGCCGACACCCGCTGGATGCTGGAGCTGACCGGCGTCCGCTCGCTGGCCGGCGCCGCGACCCGTCGAACGCAACTCGGGCTCACCGAGGCCGACGCGGACCGGGCGCTGGACGTGCTCGGCGCCGCGCTGGTCGGCGGGCGCCGGCTCACGCGGGCGGAGTGCCTGGCGGCCCTTCGCGCGGCGGGCCTGTCGACGGACGGCCAGCGCGGCTACCACCTGCTCTGGTACGCGAGTGTGCGCGGGGTGACCTGCGTGGCGCCGAACGTCGGCACCGACCAGACCTTCGCCCTGCTCGACGAGTGGGCGCCGGAGCAACGCCACCTGGATCGGGACGAGGCGTTGGCCCTGCTCGCCCACCGCTACGTCCGCGGGCACGGGCCGGTCACCGCCCGCGAGTTCGCCGGTTGGAGCGGCCTCACCCTGACCGACGCGCGGCGCGGCCTGGCAGCCGCCGGCGAACTGCTGAGCACGGTGCTCGTCGACGGCGAGCCGATGCACGTGGACGCGGCGCTGTGTGACACGGCGTTGGCCGGTGCGCGCGCGCCGCAGGCCGACGTGCTGGCGCTGCCCGGCTTCGACGAGTACCTGCTCGGCTACCGGGACCGCACGCTGATGCTCGACCCCGCGCACCAGGCGGCCGTGGTGCCCGGCAACAACGGCATCTTCCAGGCGACCGTGGTCCGCGCCGGCCGGGTGGTGGGCGTCTGGAAGCGCACGCTCGGCCGGGCCGCCGTCACCGTGGCGATCCGGCCGCTGACGACGCTGGACGCCGGCGAGCGAGCCCGGGTGGAGCAGGCCCTGGGGCGGTACGCCGACTTCCTCGGGCTGCCCGCCCGCTACGACTGGTCGGCCTGAGGGCTGCTCGTCCCGGACCGGCGCGGGGCGGTCGATCGGGGACGCGCGGCGGTGAGGAGGTCGACGACCCGCGTCACCTGCGGGTCGGCGCGGATCTGCGCCACGGTCGCCGGCAGCGGCAGCCGCCAGTTCGGATACTCGTCGACCGTGCCCGGCATGTTGGGCTGGCGCACCTCACCCAGCACGTCGTAGAGGGAGACGCCGAGCAGTCGGGTGGGGCTGGCGGCGAGCGCCGCGTGCATCGCCACCACCACGTCGTCGTCGGGTGGGCCCGGCTCGCCGCCGGGCGTCGACCCCGGGTCGGCCGGCTCGGGCAGCAGCGCCTCGTCGCGCAGCATCGCCAGCAGTCGCTCGCGGTCGGCGGCGGCCCGGGCGCGCTCGACCGCCACGTCGGTGCCGAGCAACTTCAACTCGTCGCGGACACGGACGTGCTCCCCGGTCAGGAAGCCCGGCGCGGTGGGCAGGTCGTGGGTGGAGATGCTGGCCAGCGCGTTACGCGGCCAGCGGGCCGGCGGGACGAAGGTGCCGTCGTCGTCCCGGGCGAACCACAGCACGGTCGAGCCGAGCATGTTGCGCCCCCGCAGGCCCCGGGTCACGACGGGCTGGACCGTGCCGAGATCCTCGCCGACCACCACCGCGCCGGCCCGGTGGGCCTCCAGCGCGAGGATGCCGAGCATCGCCTCGGCGTCGTATCGGACGTAGGTACCCTCGGCGGCGCCGGCGCCCGGCGGCACCCACCACAGCCGCCACAGCCCCGCGACGTGGTCGACCCGTAGGCCGCCCGCGTGCCGCAGGGTCCGCCGCAGCATGTCCCGGTACGCCGCGTACCCGGTCTCGGCGAGCCGGTCCGGCCGCCATGCGGCGAGGCCCCAGTCCTGGCCGAGCTGGTTGAAGTCGTCCGGTGGGGCGCCGACCCGCACCCCCTGGGCCAGGACGTCGGCGAGCTGCCAGCCGTCCGCGCCGCCCGGGTCGATGCCGACGGCCAGGTCGTGCACCACGCCGACCGGCATCCCGGCCGCCCGGGCCGCCGCGGTGACGGCGTCGAGCTGCTCGTCGCACAGGTGTTGCAGCCAGGCGTGGAAGGCCACCCGGTCGGCGAGCTGCCGACGCTGCTCGGCGACCGCCGGGGCGTCCGGGTGGTGCAGCTCCGCCGGCCAGGCACGCCAGTCGTTGCCGTGCCGCTCCGCCAGCGCGCACCAGGTGGCGAAGCTGGCCAGCGCCGGGTCCGCGGCCAGGTCGACCGGCTGGGCGTACGGGTGCAGCAGCTCCAGGGCGTGCCGCTTGGCGCTCCACACCTCGTCGTAGTCGATCAGGTCGCCGCGGTCAGGGCGCAGCGCGTCCACCACCGCCCGGGTCGCCGGGTCTGCCGCGGCGTACGCGGCGGTGTCACCGACGCGCAGGTAGAGCGGGTTGACGAAGCGCCGACTGGCGGGTGAGTACGGTGAGGCGGCCACCGGGTGCGCGGGTCCCACCGCGTGCAGCGGGTTGAGCAGCACCAGCCCCGCGCCCGTGGCACCGGCCCAGCCGGTGAACTCGGCCAGGTCGCCGAGGTCGCCCATGCCCCAGGAGCGTTCCGAGGTGAGCGCGTAGAGCTGGAGCATCCAACCCCAGGTGCGCGGCGGCACGGGCAGCCGACGGGGCACCACCACGAGCGTCGTCTCGCGGCCGGCGCAGCCCAACCGGTGCCAGCCCAGCGGCAGGTCTTCCGGCAACTCGCCGTCGACGTCGCGGCGGCCGCCGTCCTCCAGGGTCACCACGCCCGGGCCGGGCAGCGCCCGGGTTGTGCC
>NZ_JBFAPG010000655.1:0-2717 GCF_040675595.1 Micromonospora sp. NPDC049580 | reverse complement strand
GTCGCGGTGGCGGTCGGCCGCTCCCCCGGCGGCGAGGTCTCCGCCGTGCTGCACGTGGTGTACCGGCAGGCGCGGCGGATCGGCGTCGAGGTGATCGGCGGAGTGCACGGCGACCGGTTGGTGATCGTCCTGGGCGGCGCGGCGGATCCGCTGAGCGCCACCGGCAAGCTGCTGGACGCGTTCGGTGACGGCCCGGTGGTGGTCGGTCCGGCCGTACCCAGTCTGGATGAGGCGACGGAGTCGGCGCGGGCCGCGCTGTCCGGTTTCCGGGCGGCGCCGGCATGGCCGACCGCCCCCCGGCCGGTGCCGGCCGCGGACCTGTTGCCGGAGCGGGCCCTCGCCGGCGACGCGGAGGCGCGTCGCCGGTTGCGCCACGACGTGTACGCGACGCTGGTGCGCGCCGGTGGCGAGCTGCTGGAGACCCTGGACGCCTTCCTGGCCGCCGGTGGCACGCTGGAGAGCGCGGCGCGGGCGCTGTTCGTGCACCCGAACACGGTGCGCTACCGGTTGCGCCGCATCGCCGAGGTGACCGGCTTCTCGCCGCTGTCGCCCCGGGACGCGTTCGCCCTCCAGGTGGCGTTGACCGTCGGTCGACTGGATCCGGTGGTCCCGGTGGTCACGGCGGTCCCGACCCAGACATTGACCCCGGCCGCCCGGAAATCCGCCCAAAGCAGTGATGATCCTCGCCGATCTTTGTGAGAAACCTCCAAAGGTTCTAGTGCGGTTTGGTGGGCCTCGGCACAGCGCTACCCACGCGTATCCGGGAGAGTCATAGGCGTGCTCGCCGTACTTAGTCCCGGCCAGGGTTCCCAGAAACCCGGCTTCCTGACCCCCTGGCTCGACCTGACCGGCACCGAGGCGCGACTGCGCTGGTGGTCGGCGCTGGCCGGGGTGGACCTGGTGCATCTGGGCACCGCCGCGGACGCCGACGAGATCAAGGACACCGCCCGCACCCAGCCGCTGCTCGTCGCGGCGGCGCTGCTCGCCGCCGAGCACCTGCCGCTGGACGGCGTGACGCTCACCGCCGGCCACAGCGTCGGCGAGCTGGGCGCCGCGGCGGTGGCCGGGGTGCTCTCGGCCGAAGCCGCGCTCACCCTCGCCGGGATCCGGGGCCGGGAGATGGCGGCCGCGTGCGCGCTGGAGCCGACCGGAATGGCGGCCGTGCTCGGTGGCGACCCGGACGAGGTGCTCGCCGCGATCGCCGCGCACGGGCTGCACCCGGCCAACCGCAACGGCGCCGGCCAGATCGTCGCCGCCGGCGCGCTGGACGGGCTGGACAAGTTCGCCGCCGACCCGCCGGCGAAGACCCGCGTCATCCGACTCCAGGTGGCCGGCGCGTTCCACACCCCGTACATGGCCCCGGCCGAGACCGCGCTGGCCGCGGTCGCCGCCGGGATCGCCCCCGCCGACCCGGCCCGGATCCTGTTGTCGAACCTCGACGGCACCGCCGTCACCGACGGCCAGGAGCTGGTGCGCCGGCTGGTCCGCCAGGTCACCGCCCCGGTGCGCTGGGACCTGTGCATGCGCACGCTGGCCGAGCGCGGGGTGACCGGCGTGATCGAGCTGCCCCCGGCCGGCACCCTCGCCGGTCTGGTCAAGCGGGAGCTCAAGGGCGCGGGCGCCCCGGAGATCGTCACCCTGAACACCCCGGACGACCTGCCGGCCGCACGGGACCTGATCGCCCGCCACGGCACGCCGGGCCAACCGCTCGCCCCCATCGGAGGACACTCATGACCGGCAGTCGCATCGTCTCGATGGGGCACTACCAGCCCTCCCGGGTGGTGACCAACGACGACATCGCCCAGCTCGTGGACACCAACGACGAGTGGATCCGCGACCGGGTGGGCATCGTCACCCGGCGGATCGCCGACGGTGAGACGGTGGCCGACATGGCCGCCGCGGCCGCCGGCAAGGCGCTGGCCAACTCGGGGCTCACCGCCGCCGACATCGACCTGGTCGTGGTCGCCACCTGCTCCTCGATCGACCGCAGCCCCAACGTGGCCTGCCGGGTCGCCGCCAAGCTGGGCATCGCCGCGCCGGGCGCGTTCGACGTCAACACCGCCTGCTCGGGCTTCGCGTACGCCCTGGGTACCGTGGATCACGCCATTCGGGCCGGGGCGTCGCGCAACGCGATAGTCATCGGCGCCGAGAAGCTGTCCGACTTCACCGACTGGACCGACCGCTCCACCTGCATCATCTTCGGTGACGGCGCGGGGGCCGCGGTGGTCACCGCCACGGCCGAGGACGAGCCGGCCGGCATCGGCCCGGTCGTCTGGGGCTCCGTGCCGGAGAAGAGCGACGCGGTCCGCATCGAGGGCTGGCGCCCGTACATCCAGCAGGAGGGGCAGGCGGTGTTCCGCTGGGCCACCACCGCGCTCGCGCCGCTGGCCCTGCAGGCGTGCGAGCGTGCCGGGGTCGACCCGTCGGAGCTGGCCGCCTTCGTGCCGCACCAGGCCAACGCCCGGATCATCGACGGCATCGCCAAGCGGCTCAACATCCCCAACGCGATCATCGCGAAGGACATTGTCGAGTCCGGCAACACCTCGGCGGCGAGCGTGCCGCTGGCCCTGTCGAAGCTGGTCGAGCGCCGGGAGGTGCCGTCGGGCGCCCCGGTGCTGCTGTTCGGCTTCGGCGGCGGCCTGACCTACGCCGGTCAGGTCGTCCGCTGCCCCTGAAACCCCCTCGGGCGCGTACGCGTCGAGGAGCGGCGGTCGGCG
>NZ_JBFAPG010000654.1:0-2726 GCF_040675595.1 Micromonospora sp. NPDC049580 | reverse complement strand
GGCGTGGGCCGGCGGCTGCGGCTTGGGCTTGGCGTCGATGCCGGCCTCGGCGCGCTGCTGGGCGGTGATCGGGGTCGGCGCGCCGGTCAACGGGTCGAAGCCGCCCCGGGTCTTCGGGAACGCGATGACCTCACGGATGGAGTCCGCGCCGGCCAGCAGCATGCAGACCCGGTCCCAGCCGAACGCGATGCCGCCGTGCGGCGGTGCGCCGTACTTGAACGCCTCCAGCAGGAAGCCGAACTTGTCCTGCGCCTCCTCGGGGGTGATGCCGAGCAGGTCGAACACCCGCTTCTGCACGTCGCCCCGGTGGATACGGATCGACCCGCCGCCGATCTCGTTGCCGTTGCAGACGATGTCGTACGCGTACGCCAGGGCGCGGTCCGGCGCCTCCTCGAACCGGTCCACCCACTCCGCGTTCGGCGAGGTGAACGGGTGGTGCACAGCCGTCCAGCCACCCTCGTCGGTCTTCTCGAACATCGGCGCGTCGACCACCCAGCAGAACGCCCAGGCGCTCTCGTCGATGAGGCCGGCCCGCTTGGCGATCTCGACGCGGGCCGCGCCCAGCAGCTCCTGCGCCTCGCGGGCGTTGGCGCTGGCGGCGAAGAAGACCGCGTCACCCGGCTTGGCGCCGACCGCGTCGGCGAGCCCGCCCAGGTGCTCGGCGGACAGGTTCTTGGCCACCGGGCCGCGCGCCTCGCCGGTCTCGGCGTCCAGCACCACGTACGCCAGGCCCCGCGCGCCGCGCGCCTTCGCCCAGTCCTGCCAGCCGTCCAGCTCCTTGCGGCTCTGCGCCGCGCCACCGGGCATCACCACCGCGCCCACGTAGCCGCCCGCGTCGATCGCCCCGGCGAACACCCGGAACTCGGTGCCGCGCAGGTAGTCGGTCAGCTCGGTCAGCTCCACGCCGTAGCGCAGGTCCGGCTTGTCCGAGCCGTAGCGGGCCATCGCGTCGTGCCAGGTGATCCGCGGGATCGGCCGGCTGATCTCGTGCCCGGCCAGGTCCTTCCACAGCGCCGAGACGATCGCCTCGCCGAGGTCGATCACGTCGTCCTCGGTGACGAACGACATCTCGATGTCGAGCTGGGTGAACTCGGGCTGCCGGTCGGCGCGGAAGTCCTCGTCGCGGTAGCAGCGGGCGATCTGGTAATACCGCTCCATGCCGCCGACCATCAGCAGCTGCTTGAACAGCTGCGGCGACTGCGGCAACGCGTACCAGCTGCCGGGCTGGAGTCGCACGGGCACCAGGAAGTCGCGGGCGCCCTCGGGCGTCGAGCGGGTCAGCGTCGGGGTCTCGATCTCCAGGAAGTCCCGCTCGTGCAGCACCCCCCGGGCGAGGTGGCTGGCGCGCGAGCGCAGCCGCAGCGCGTTCGCCGGGCCGCTGCGGCGCAGGTCCAGGTAGCGGTACCGCAGGCGGAGGTCGTCACCGGCCTCGACCTGGTCGTCCACCGGGAGCGGCAGCGGCGCGGCCTCGGAGAGCACCTCCAGCTCGACGGCGGTCACCTCGACGTCGCCGGTGGGCAGCTCCGGGTTCTCGTTGCCGGCCGGCCGGCGGGTCACCTCGCCGGTGACCTTCACGCAGAACTCGTTGCGCAGCGCGTGCGCGTCCTCCTCGCGGAACACCACCTGGACCACGCCGGAGCCGTCGCGCAGGTCGACGAAGATGACGCCGCCGTGGTCACGCCGGCGGGCCACCCACCCGGCGAGCGTCACCGTCGAGCCGGCGTCCGCGGCGCGCAGGCTTCCGGCATTGTGGGTACGGATCACGGCTGGCAACTCCTCATCGTGGAACAGTCCTCACCCGCATTCTGTCAGGGGTGGCCGGCCCCGCTCGGGGGCACCCGGCAGGCCGGCACGATTCGCAGGTGAGCAGGCGGCAGGCCGCGCGCTGCGCCGGTGGGCAGCCTGACGAACCCGGCTCGCCGGGCCGTCGCGCCGGTTAACGTGGCCGAATGCGCGCCGTACCAAACTGGGGCGTCGCCACGGCGGTGGCCGCGCCGGTGCTGCTGGTCGGCGGTTGGACGGTCGCGGGCGCCCGGCAGCCGGCCGGGTACGACCCGGTCCGCGACACCATAAGCGAACTGGCCGGGCACGACGCCACCGACTCCTGGGTCATGATCACTTGTCTGCTGCTGCTCGGCGGCTGCTACCTGGCGATCGCCGCGGTGCTGCACGCGGCCGGGCTGCCCAGCCGCTTCCTGCTCGCCGTCGGCGGCGTGGCGACCATCGCGCTTGTCGCCTTTCCCCGGCCGGCGGTCGGCGGCTCCCTCAGTCACGGCGTCGCGGCCACCGTCGCGGTCCTGGCGCTGGCGCTCTGGCCGGCCGGGTCGGCGCTGCGGCTGCCGCGTGGCCCGGACGCCGCACATCCGCGAGCCCCGCAGCCGCCCTGGGCGTTTCGGCGGGGCGTGGCGCTGAGCGCCACGATCGTGCTGCTCGCCCTCTTCGGCTGGTTCGCGTTCGAGGTGACCAGCGGATCCCGGACCGGCCTGGCCGAACGGGTGACGGCGGTGGGCGTGTCACTCTGGCCGCTGCTGGCGGTCCTCTCCGCCCGACGGGCGCACCTCGCCTGGGCCACCGACGGCGCCACGCCGCTGGGGCCCGCCCTGCCGACGACCGGTGTCGTACCCCCGGATCCCCTGCTTCCCACGGACGGGCCGGATCGCCTCGCCTGAGGCGGCGCGGGCGCCGGGGCGGACGGCCCACCCCCGGACGCGCGGCGCGGGCCGCCG
>NZ_JBFAPG010000653.1:0-2730 GCF_040675595.1 Micromonospora sp. NPDC049580 | reverse complement strand
GTACGCCGGAATCTCAACCTGCCGCACGACCGGCAGGACGATCTGGCCGACCGCCGGGTCGGCCGCCGCCCCGGCCCGCTCACCCAGCAGGGTGTCGACCGCCTCGCTGAGCCACGTCTCGGCGATCGCCGAACGGCCGGCCGCGTCCAGCGCCGCGCTGATGTAGGCGGGCGCGTCGGGCTGCGTGAGCAGCAACGGCCGCAGCGCGGTCAGCTCCGCCATCGCCTCGTCGTCCCGACCGCCGGCCTGGAACATCGCCCGGGCCCGCAGCGCGCGCACGACGCCGGCCCGGGGATCGTCGGCGGACGGGTACGCCGCGAGCGCCTCGTCCGCGTACCGCAGCGCGGCGTCGGGCCTGGCCCGGACCTGGGCGATCTCGGCGGCCAGGGTCAGCGCGTCCCCGGCGTCGTCCGGATCCTCCAGGCGGCCCTGCCGGGCCGCCTCGGCGACGTCGGCGGCGACACCGAGCGGGTCGGCCGCCCCGAGCGCCGAACGGCGGAGTTCGGCGAGGTCAGCCTTGGTGAGTACGTCTCTCGTCGGCACGACCTCACGGTACGTCGGCGTGCTTCCGCCCGGCCGAATTATGGCCATCTGCCGTCAACCAGACCTCGATAGCGTCCGGTCGCCAGTTTCTCGACCAGATCGCACAAAGGCGGAGTTATGGGCACGGTGGATCGCCGTACGTTCCTCAAGGCAATGGGTGTTCCCGCGATCGGCGCGGCGCTCCCGCTGGATCTCAGCAAGGCGCTCGCCATCCCGGCGAACAACCGGACCGGCTCGATCAACGACGTCGAGCACGTGATCATCCTGATGCAGGAGAACCGGTCCTTCGACCACTACTTCGGCACCATGCGCGGCGTACGCGGTTTCGGCGACCCGCATCCGGCGACACTGCCGTCCGGCAAGGACGTCTGGCACCAGCCCGACGGCGCCGACGAGCTGCTGCCCTTCCGGCCCGAGGTGAAGGACCTCGGCCAGACCTTCCTGCCGGACCCGCCGCACGGCTGGAACGACGGGCACGCCGCCTGGAACGACGGCCGGTTCGACGGGTGGGTGCCCAACAAGGGCGTCACGGCGATGACGTACCACACCCGCCAGGACCTGCCCTACCACTACGCGCTCGCCGACGCCTTCACCGTCTGCGACAGCTACCACTGCTCGCTGATGGGCCCGACCGACCCGAACCGCTACCACATGTGGAGCGGCTGGGTCGGCAACGACGGCAAGGGCGGCGGTCCGGTCATCACCAATGCGGAGGCCGGCTACGACTGGTCGACGTACCCGGAGCGGCTGGAGCGCAACGGCATCTCCTGGAAGATCTACCAGGACGTCGGCACCGGCCTCAACGCCGCCGGCTCCTGGGGCTGGACGAACGACCCGTACATCGGCAACTACGGCGACAACTCGCTGCTCTACTTCCACCAGTACCAGAACGCGCAGCCCGGAACGCCCCTCGCGGACAAGGCCAAGACCGGCACGGAGATCCGCACCCAGGGCCGCGACCCCGAGGCGCTGCTCGCCGACTTCCGGGCCGACGTCGAGGCGGGACGCCTGCCGCAGGTCTCCTGGATCACCGCGCCCGAGGCGTACACCGAGCACCCGAACTGGGAGCCGGCGTACGGCTCCTGGTACATCTCCCAGGTCATCGACATCCTCGCCGCGAACCCCGAGGTGTGGAGCAAGATGGCGCTCTTCATCACGTACGACGAGGAGGGTGGCTTCTTCGACCACGTGGTCCCGCCGACGCCTCCGCAGACGCGCGAGCACGGGCAGTCGACCGTGCCGACCACCAACGAGATCTTCCCCGGCGACGCCGACCACCCGGCGGGCCCGTACGGTCTCGGCATCCGCGTACCGATGATCATCGTGTCGCCGTGGACCCGCGGCGGCTACGTCAACTCCCAGGTCTTCGACCACACCTCGCTGATCAAGTTCCTGGAGACGCGGTTCGGGCACGGCCGGCCGGACCTGGTCGAGAAGAACATCACCCCGTGGCGTCGGGCCGTCGTCGGTGACCTGACCACGGCCTTCGACTTCCGGCACCCGAACCGGTCGCGTGAGGTCACGCTGCCGGACACGGACGACTTCAAGCCCGACGACCTGGTCCGGCACCCCGACGAGGTGCCGGTGCCTCCGGCCGAGGGGCGGTTGCCGAAGCAGGAGCGCGGCGTACGCCCGGCACGGGCGATCCCGTACACCCTGCACGCCGACGGCCGCGTCGCCGACGGCGCGTTCCGGATCGACTTCCGCAACACCGGCGGCGCCGGCGCGGTCTTCCAGGTCCGCCTGGCCGGCAGCACGGCGGTGCCGCGCAGCTACACCGTCGAGCCGGGCAAGCGCCTCACTGACACCTGGGCGATCGAGTCCTCCTACGACCTGTCGGTGCACGGGCCGAACGGCTTCTACCGCCGGTTCGCGGGCGGCCGGTCGCAGCTCGACGTCACCGCCTCGTACGACGAGCACGACCACAAGGTCGTCCTCACGCTGGGCAACCGGGGCGCGAAGCGGGTTGAGGTGACCGTCCGCGACGGGTACCACTCCCGTCCGGTGACGCTGGCGCTGCGGCCCGGCCAGGCGGAGCGGGCGACGTGGGAGCTCACCCGCACCCATGGCTGGTACGACCTGACTCTCACCGTCGCGGGTGACGCCGGCTTCGTGTACCGCTACGCCGGTCACGTCGAGAACGGCAAGGACAGCATCAGCGACCCGGCCCTCGGCGGGCTGGTCTGA
>NZ_JBFAPG010000652.1:0-2768 GCF_040675595.1 Micromonospora sp. NPDC049580 | reverse complement strand
GTCCCGCTCGTCGGCGGCGGCGTGGTCGGCGGCGCGGTGGTCGGCGGCGCGGTGGTCGGCGGCGCGGTGGTCGGCGCAGCGGTGGTCGGCGGCGGCGTCTGCGGCGAGCAGCTCCCGTCGGAGACCCGCAGGCCCGTGTTGGCGCCGGCCGTCTGACGGACGACGTCCGGTACGCAGCTCGCGCCGTCGAGGCGGTACGCGTACGGGATGCTGACGGTGGTGTTGGACGTCGGGTTGGGGCCGGCGGGGTAGTTCTCACTGCCGGCGCTGGACCAGGTGACGTTGTCGAAGGTGTTGCCGCTGACCTGCCAGTAGCCGCGCTCGTTGGTGTAGAAGGTGCCCAGGACGTCCTTCGAGTTCCGGAAGTAGTTGTTCTCCACCTTGGCCCGTGCGCCGGCCCGGGAGTTGATGCCGGACTCGTGCAGGCTCACGTAGTGGTTGTTGTAGATGTGCGCGATGCCGCCGCGCAGCAACGGCGTACGGGAGTCGATGTTCTCGTACAGGTTGTGGTGGAACGTGATGAAGCCGTTCGAGAGGTCGCTCTCACTGGAGCCGATGAGGCCGCCACGACCGGAGTTGCGCAGGATGCTGTACGACAGGGTCACGTACTGGGTGTTGTCCTTCATGTCGAACAGGCCGTCGTAGCCCTCCGACTCCCCGCCGGACGCCTCCAGGGTGACGTGATCGACCCAGACGTTGCGGACCGTGCTCTCCATGCCGATGGCGTCTCCACCGTTGGAGGTGGGCGAACCCGACTTCTTGACGTTCCGGACCGTCACGTTCTGGATGATGATGTTGCTGGAGTCGCGGATGTGGATGCCCAACTGATCGAAGATCGCACCGCTGCCGACCCCGATGATGGTGACGTTGCTGATCTGCTTGAGCTCGATCACGCCGTCGGCGGTGTTGCAGCTCGACCCCGACACCTTGCTGGTGTTGCCGTGGTTGATCGTCCCCGTCACCTCGATGGTGATCGGGGTGCTGCTGCTGGCACGCCCGCACAGCGCCGCGTGGATCGCGGTGCCCGTGCTGGCCCGTACCGTCTGCCCGCCCGCGCCGCCGGTGGTCCCGCCGTTCTGGGTGGCGTAGCCGGTGGCGGTGCCGGCCGCCGCCGACGCCTGCGGGGTGGACAGTGTTCCCCCGACCGCGATCCCGACAGCGGCCGTGGCCAGCGCCGCCAGAAGTCGCAGTGCGACTGGTCGTCTCATGTCGCGTCTCCTTCGTCATCGTCTGAATGTGCCGACGGCAGCGGCGATCGACGCGCCGACCCTCCACGGGTACGCGATTCAAGTCGATCACTTTGCATTGACGGCAATCAATTGTCTGCTCATCGCGGAGAACCTCATCGCCCTGGCGTGCGCGGCGAAACCGCTGGCCAAGCGGCGCGTCGTCGACAGCGCATCCCGATACGCGCCCGCCCAGTTCGGCGATGAAACATCGATGTAACGCAATCGTAGGAAGGCGGTTTCCCTCTGGGCAAGGGTTAGCGTTTGCAGGTTTTTTGCAGACGTTGCGACCTCTGGGACAGGGTGCAGGTCTGCGAGGGCACCAGGACCGGCCCTCCGTTCCCCCAGTGCCTGCGGACCACCCCCACCTACGTGATCCTCAATGGAGGAACCGGGTCGAACCACGACTTCCTGCTGGTCCCCAGTTGTCGGATCCGCGGCATCGAGTGCCCGTTCATCACCACCGCCAGCGCGCCGAACTACTGGCTCGACGCGTGGGACAACGCCCAACCGGGCCAGGCAGGACACGTCGTCTATCCCCACGTCGGGCTGGGCATCAACTCGGCCGACCCGGCGATCCGTACGCAGGACCAGCTGCACATCCACCTGGCCGGGATCCACTCGGGCATCCAGACCCAGCTCAACATCCACGACAGCACGATCACGAACAACCCGTCGCGGTGGCGCAACCAGATCGTGCCGATCTGGGGACTGACGAGCACCGGCGCTCCCGCCCCCCGCTCGTACCGGGTGCTCCACGTCGCGAACCTGAACACGAACCTCTTCCGGCTCCTGCTCGACAGCGTGGTGCGGCCGACCGGCGCGACCATGGCGGCGCAGACGATGGCCGCGAAACCCCGCCTGATCGGCAGCGGCGGCTTCTACGTCCTGAACAGCGAACCCGGTCTGCCCGTCGCCCCGGGCCAGCCCGGCGGCACCGGGACCGTCGACTTCCTGCTCGCGTACGCAAGACGCATTGACAGGCACCACTTGACGAAATAAATTCCTGGCAACAAGAAACTGTTTCGTACGCTCGCCGTGCGGCACTCACCCGCGAGCCCGCGAATGAGCAGCGAGGCCGGCCCGCCCCAGGAACCGGCCGACAGAGGAGGGTGCCACAGTCCCGCTGGACCCGTTCGCCGCACCATCAGTCCTGCCGCCGCTCGCGTATCCGCGACCGATGGCACGAGGGCCGATCGGTGCCGCCGTCCCGGCCTCCGCACCGGCGTTCCCCCGGTGTCTTCTCCGCGCCTGTCTGCGTAGCGCGAGAGTGGGTGGCCGACAGGTGATGTCGCGGGTTGCCATGCGGGACTGGACTGGACGGGCGATATTTCGACACCCCGCCGCCGCACGCTTGGGAGCGCTCCCGAGCATCGCCTGACGCACTGCTGACGTACCGCCCGGCGCTCGCCCGAAGACCGCACCACCGGACGCGTCGGCCGCCACCACCCCTTCAGGAGAAGTCTCATGAGAAAACGAAGAGTGACCAACGCCGCCCTGGTCTCGGCCGGTGCCGTCCTGCTGGCGTCGACGGCGGTCGCC
>NZ_JBFAPG010000651.1:0-2781 GCF_040675595.1 Micromonospora sp. NPDC049580 | reverse complement strand
CACCAGCGCCGCAGGGCGACCGTGAGGCCGAGGGCCAGCACGCTGAACCCGGCGACGTACGGAGTGAAGGCGAGCGCCTGCACAAGCGGCCCCCGGTCCAGCCCGGCCAGCCGCACGGTGGCCCAGGCGGCCGTGGGCCCGACGGCCGCCCAGCAGAGCGCCGTGCCGATCGGCAGCCGACGGCGGGTGGGTGCGGGTGGCACGTCGATGATCACGGCGCTCAGCCTAGCGGTCGGCGTCGCGCATATTTCGTGAATGCCGATGGGCTCACCTTTCACAATTATCTGACGGGTGGAAGACACCGCCATAATGCGAGGTCAACTATTGACGTCAAGCTTTTTGCGGTGCTACGTTCCACCTGGTCAAAACGACGCAACGCTGAGTAGTAATCCCAGTTCAAGATGGGTATAGATCGTCCAGAAACCGAATCTCCCGGGGCTCTCAGCACCGCCGTACATCTCATTTTCGGCAGTTATCCGTCCCGCCCCGCGGGTCGGCCGAATTCACCCGGTCACACAAGGGGGACCTGTCATGAACACATCCTTCCGACGTAAGGCGGCGGCGGTCACGTTCGCTGTCCTGGCGCTCACCCTGGCCGGTGGCGGGATCGCCATCGCCCAGCCGTCGGCGAAGGCACCGCAGGAGGCCGTCCAGCCGGCGTCCCGCGCCACGGGCGACGCCCAGCAGCCGCCGGTCACGGCCCAGTCGGCCCGCAGCGCCAAGGCGGCGCTGGAGGCCGGCAAGGCCAGCACGCTGGCGACCGCCAACTTCTACACGGTCGTCAACGCCAACGGCACCAAGGCCCGCGGCGACGGCACGGTCATCAAGTTCGGCCCCGGCCAGTACGAGGTGCAACTCGGCGTGAACGTCTCGACCGGCGCCTTCCTGGCGACCATCTCGCGGTCCGACTCCTGCTGCATCCCGCCCGCTGGCGAGATCTCCGTCGCGCCCCGCCTCGGCACGCCCAACTCGGTCTTCATCCAGACCCGCAACTCGTCCGGCACCCCGGCCGACCGGGGCTTCACCCTGCTCACGCACACCTTCTGACCGAACCGACCGGACCGGCCCCCATGCCCGCGCGTGCGGGCCGGTCCACGTCCCGGCCCGGGCGTCCCGCTTCGGCCTGCTCGTGCCGGTGCTCCTCTTTCGGGCGACCCATCCCCGTGCGGACCACAACGGCCCGGTCCGGCCCCGACAATCCCACGTTTGCCGGGGCCCCGGCCCGGGAAGCAAGCACCGTGACGGACATCTCGGACACCCTGGCCAGCCTGCCCACCTCGGTCGATCCCGAGCCGACCGGCGCCGAGCTGGAACAGACCCTCTTCGAGGTCAAACGCGTGATCGTCGGGCAGGATCGGCTCGTCGAACGTCTGCTCACCGCACTCATCGCCAACGGGCACTGCCTTCTGGAGGGCGTGCCCGGCGTGGCCAAGACCCTCGCGGCGCAGACTCTCGCCACCGTGGTCGGCGGCACCTTCTCCCGGATCCAGTTCACCCCGGACCTGGTCCCCTCCGACATCGTCGGCACCCGGATCTACCGGGCCTCCAAGGAGACCTTCGACATCGAGCTGGGCCCGATCATGGCCAACCTGGTGCTCGCCGACGAGATCAACCGGGCGCCGGCCAAGGTCCAGTCGGCGCTGCTGGAGGCGATGGCCGAACGGCAGGTCTCCATCGGCGGGCGCAGCTGGCCGGTGCCGACGCCGTTCCTGGTGCTGGCCACCCAGAACCCGATCGAGTCCGAGGGGGTCTACCAGCTCCCCGAGGCGCAGCGCGACCGGTTCCTCATGAAGGTGGTCGTCGACTATCCCAGCGACGCCGACGAACTGGCCATCCTCTACCGGATGAGCACCGACCGGCCCAGCGCGCGTCAGGTGCTCGACCCGCAACGCCTGCGACTCCTGCAGACGCACGCCGAGCGGGTCTTCGTCCACCACGCCCTGGCCGAGTACGTGGTCCGGCTGATCCTCGCCACCCGCGACCCGGGCCGGTTCGGGCTGGCTGAGATCGCGCCGCTGCTGGCGTACGGCGCCAGCCCACGGGCGACGCTCGGTCTGGTCGCCGCCGCCCGCGCGCAGGCGCTGCTGCGGGGACGGGAGTACGTGTTGCCCGAGGACGTCCGGGAATTGGCGGTGGACGTCCTCTCCCACCGGCTGGTGCTCTCCTTCGACGCCGTGGCCGACGGGGTCTCGGCCGAGAGCCTGGTCCGGCGGCTCGTGGAGGCGGTGCCGCCGCCCCGGGTGGCCACCGGGCACCCCCAGCAGACCCCCGACCTGGCGGCGGCGTGAGACGCGCCGGCCGCACCTCGGTGGCCACGCCGCCCGACCCGGGCCTGGCCGAGCTGACCCCCGACCAGCGGCTGCGCCGACTGGAACTGACCGTCACCCGGAGACTCAACGGTCTGCTGCACGGCCAGTACCGTGGCCTGCTCCCCGGGCCGGGCAGCGAACCCGCCGGCAGCCGCGAGTACCGGCCGGGGGAGGACGAGGTCCGCCGGATGGACTGGGCGGTGACCGCCCGGACCGCCGTGCCGCACGTCCGACAGGTCGACGCCGACCGGGAACTCACCACCTGGCTGCTCGTCGACGCCAGCGCCAGCATGGAGTTCGGCACCGCCGAGCTGGACAAGCGGGAGCTGGCGGTGGCCGCCGTGGCGGCGGTGGGTTTCCTGACCGCAGGCATCGGCAACCGGTTGGGCGCCCAGGTGCTGGGCGCCGACGGGGTACGACGCTTTCCCGCCCGCAGCGGGCGTACCCATCTGCTCGGTCTGCTCCGCGCGCT
>NZ_JBFAPG010000650.1:0-2784 GCF_040675595.1 Micromonospora sp. NPDC049580 | reverse complement strand
GGTGCCGGCCCGGATCGGGTCGGCGGCCTGCGGGTGATGCGGGTGGTGCGGGTGGTGCGAGAGCGGAGGTCAGCGCTCGGCGAAGGGGAGGTAGTCCCGCTCGGCGGCACCGACGTAGACCTGCCGCGGACGGCCGATCTTGGTCTCCGGGTCGTTGATCATCTCGCGCCACTGGGCGATCCAGCCGGGCAGCCGGCCGAGCGCGAACAGCACCGTGAACATCTTCGTGGGGAAGCCCATGGCCTTGTAGATCAGGCCGGTGTAGAAGTCCACGTTCGGGTAGAGCCGGCGGGAGACGAAGAAGTCGTCGGCGAGCGCGATCTCCTCCAGCTCCATGGCGATGTCCAGCAGCGGGTCCGGCTTGGCCATCCGGCCCAGCACGTCCTGCGCGGCCTTCTTGACGATCGCCGCCCGCGGGTCGTAGTTCTTGTAGACCCGGTGGCCGAAGCCCATGAGCTTGACGCCGTCCTGCTTGTCCTTGACCTTGCGGACGAAGGACCGGACGTCGCCGTCGCCGGCGTGGATCTGCTGGAGCATCTCCAGCACCGCCTGGTTGGCGCCGCCGTGCAGCGGGCCGAACAGCGCGTTCACGCCCGCCGAGACGGAGGCGAACAGGTTGGCGTTGCTGGAGCCGACCAGCCGGACGGTCGACGTGGAGCAGTTCTGCTCGTGGTCGGCGTGCAGGACGAAGAGCATGTCCAGCACCTTCGACATCACCGGGTCGACCACGTACGGCTCCGCCGGTACGCCGAAGGTCATGCGCAGCAGGTTGTCCACGTACCCCAGGGAGTTGTCCGGGTAGAGCAGCGGCTGCCCGATGGACTTCTTGTACGCGTACGAGGCGATGGTGGGGACCTTCGCCATGAGCCGGACCGTGGAGATCTCCACGTGCTCGGAGTCGAACGGGTCCAGGCTGTCCTGGTAGAAGGTCGACAGGGCGCTCACCGCCGACGACAGCACCGCCATCGGGTGCGCGTCGCGGGGGAAGCCGTCGAAGAAGCGGCGCATCTCCTCGTGCAGCAGCGAGTGCCGCCGGATCCACTCGGTGAACTCGGTGAGCTGCTGCTCGGTTGGCAGCTCACCGTAGATGAGCAGGTACGAGACCTCCAGGAAGGAGGACTTCTCGGCCAGCTGCTCGATCGGGTATCCCCGGTAACGCAGGATCCCCGCGTCGCCATCGATGTAGGTGATCGCGGATGAGGCCGCCGCGGTGTTGACGAAACCGGGGTCGTACGTCGTCATCCCGGTTTCCTTCAGCAGCTTGCTCACCCCGATGCCAGCGGGGCCCTCGACCGCGGGATGTACCGGCATCGACAGCTGCCCGCCGGGGTGATCGAGCTTGACTTCCGTCATGTGGTTCCTCGCTTCGCCGGCAGATCTACGTTGAATTGCCTTCGCTTCTACCGTAATTGCGGCTCGGGGGACACTGCCCGCCGTGGTTCGGCGGTGAGGTATGCGTCACCCGATTCCCGACTGAGCAGCCGGGAAACCCGCCCTCCCGCCAGCCGGGACAGGAGATCAGGACAACGTGAGGCGCCGTAGCGTACCGTCCGCCGCGACCTGGTAGACGTCGAGCTGATTCGTCCCGGCGCGGAACAGCCGGTCGTCGGTGAGCAGCGCGGCGAAGCGGCGGCCGCCCGGGTCGGCCGGCACCACCGGGACCACCGCGCCGATCCGGCCGTTGACGGCGACGGCCAGCAGCGTGCCGTCCGGTATCGCGTCCGGCACGTCACCCCAGACCAGCGCCGGGAGGGTGCCGGTGTCCGGGTCGGTCGCCCGGAAGGCGGCCAGGTCGGCGACCTGGGCGCTGCCCCCGGGCGGGCCGGCGCGGACCTCGGTGCCCACCAGGGGGTGCGGTGTCGGCAGCGGCGGCGCGGTGGGCACCCCGCCGGGGAAGGTGACCGCCTCGCCGGGGGTGTCGTAGAAGTGTTTCGTGACGTCGGCGCGGGGAGCCTGCCGGGCGGAGCGGCCGTCGACGTGCCAGGGCAGGCGGATGCCGGCTTCATCGGCGACGGTGGGCAGCAGGTCGACGTGTTCCCAGTTGCGGTCGTCCACCCGGCCGGTCTGCTGCCCGGGCTCCTTGACGAACATGGGCACCCAGGCGACCTCACCGGCGGCGGCCTTGATGGCGTCCATGCCCCGGCCCTGCGCGCCCGGATGGAAGCTCACCCCGTGGTCGGCGGTGACGACGACGAGGGCCTGGTCGTAGAGGCCGCTGGCGCGCAGCGTCCGCAGGGTCTCCCCGATCAGCCGGTCGGTGTAGCCGAGTTGGGCGAGGTGACGCTGGCGGGCCAGCTCGACCCAGCCCGTGCCGTCGTTGGGCAGGTCCTCCGGGGCGTCGTAGCGGACCCCGGACGGCAGGTACGCCCACGGGGAGTGCGGCATCAGCAGGTGCAGGAAGTGCAGGGCGGGTCGGGGTTGCGGCTTCAGCCCGGCCAGGAAGCTGGTGAACCGGGCCGGCTGGTTGTCGTCGAGGCTGTCCCAGCGGAACTTCGGGTCGGCCGGGACCGGCTCGGCGGCGTCCAGGCCGGCCTCGACGCGGGTCTGCTCCCGGTAGGAGTCCTCCGGGTCGACGCGGGTGTTCGTCGGCCCGGCGACCTGGCCGAGCAGCTTGCCGGTCTCCCGGACGAGCACACCGAGGCCCTGTTCGGGGGTGACGGGCTGCTCGCACCGGCTGGGTGGGCAGAGCCGGGTGATGCTCTCCTGGGCCTGGATGTCGTACAGGCCGCCGAAGGCGGTGAAGAGGTTGTCCGGGTACTGCGAGTAGTGCGGTCGCGCCGCACT
>NZ_JBFAPG010000649.1:0-2794 GCF_040675595.1 Micromonospora sp. NPDC049580 | reverse complement strand
CGCGCGTCGTCCATGACCGCGCGGGCCAGGGTCGACCCGTGGTGCCGATCTGCCCGTTCCTCGCCGAGTGGCTGGTCAAGCACCCGGAGTACGAGGACATCGTGGTGCGGTCCACCCGGAAGGTGAAGTAGCGGCCGGGCTCAGTGCCAGTCGCTGATCTGGACGTCGTCCGGCGCCGGCCTGCCCCGCCCGGTCTCCACCAGCTCCTTGAGGCTCATCAGGAACGTCGCCCACTTGGTGCTGCAGTGGTGCATGAACTCGACCGGCTCGCGCCAGCCCTCGTGGCTGAACAGGACGACGGTGTAGTCGCCCCGCTGGTCGAGGCGCCAGTCGATCTCGGTGCCGACCCATTCCTCGGGGCCGTCGGTGACCCGCCAGCGGACGTGGCCGGTGGGGTCCAGCTCCAGGACCTCCATGTCGAAGCCCCCGGCGTCGCCGAACCGGAAGGCCAACTGCCCGCCGACCTCGCTCTTGCCGACCGTGTCGGTCGTCCACCAGGCGGCGAGGCCCTCCGGGGTGGCCACCGCGCGGTAGACGTCGTCGAGCGGGGCGACGACGCCGACCCGGTGCAGGATGTCGACCATCTCATTCTCCCTGGTTGTCGGTACGGTGACGTTCGATCGTCTCGGCGATCCGCTTGATCCGGCGGAGTCGGGCATCCCAGGTGGCGCCGACGGCGGTCAGTTGGGCGACCGCACGCGCGAGCTGCGCCTCGTCGACCTGGTAGTGACGCTCACGACCGGCCGGCGCGGAGTGGATCAGGCCGACCCGGTCCAGGACGGCCAGGTGCTTCGAGACGGCCTGGCGGGTGACGGGCAGTCGCTCGCTCAGCGACGTGGCGGTGCCGGGCCCGCCGGCGAGCAACAGGTCGATCATGCTGCGCCGGATCGGGTCGCCGATCGCCGACCACAGGGCGTCGTCGACGACCGTGCTCATGACGTGGCGACCAGCCGTGCGACGTACGTGCCGAGCGCGGGGATGTAGTGGTTCCACCCGCTGACGTGGTCCTGGTACTGCTTCTCGAGCAGGGCGATCTCCCAGCCCATCTCGCGAAAACCGGTCTCCGTCATGCGGACGCGGGTCCCCGTCGCGATCGGGACGAGGTCGAAGGTGACCAGCAGCGACTGCCCGCCCCGGTCGGGCTCGGTGAAGGACCACCGGAAGGAGAACCGCTTCGGCGGGTCGACGTCCACGACGGCGAGGTCGACGGTCGTCGTCTCGCCGGTCTGCGCGTCGCGCCACACCAACTCGCCGGGAGCGCCCTCGACCGGTTCGAACCGGGCGTCGTCGGGCCACCACTCCCGCACGTGCTCGGGTTGGCTGATCACCTCGAAGACCACCTCCGGCGAGGCGTCCACGTCGATGTCGCGTTCGATGACTCCGTACTCCATGCGTACCGCCCTTTCGCAACCTTTGGTTGCGTCAGGTTACCGCGGCCCTCTCGCCTCGCGCAACCGATGGTTGCGTATTGGCCGCGGGCACGGCACGACGCCTGGAACGGGCGATGACGGTACGGTCCATGGTGGGCAGTCGCCCTGCCCTCGCCATCGTCCCTCCACATCCCGTCGGGAGACCTGAACGATGACAGCCGCCACCTTCCGTGCCCTGCACCACGACCGCCCCGCCGGCGACCCGCTCGTCCTGCCGAATGCCTGGGACGCGGGCAGCGCCCGGGTCTTCGCCGACGCCGGCTTCGAAGCGCTCGCCACGCCGAGCGCCGGGGTCGCCGCCTCCCTCGGCTACGAGGACGGCGCCACCCCGCCCGCCGAGATGTTCGCCGCGGTGGCGAGGGTCGTCCGGGCCGTCTCCGTTCCGGTGTCCGCGGACGTGGAGGACGGCTACGGGCTCGCCCCCGCCGAGCTGGTCGAGCGGCTGCTGGAGGCGGGCGTCGTCGGCTGCAACCTGGAGGACTCCGAGGGGCACGCCACGCTCAAGGATCCGCAGCGGCACGCGGACTGGCTGGCCGAGGTGCGGGCGGCGGCAGGCGACGCGCTCGTCATCAACGCGCGCGTCGACACGTTCCTGTTCGGCTCGGGTGACCCGGCCGACGCCGTCGCCCGCGCGAAGCTGTACGTGGCGGCGGGCGTCGACTGCGTGTACCCGCTGCGGGCGCCGATTGAGGTCCTTGCGGTGCTGCGCGAGGGCATCACCGGCCCGATCAACATGGCCGCCGCGCCGAACCGGGAGTCCGTGACCGAGCTGGCCCGACACGGCGCCACGCGCATCACGTTCGGCCCGGGAATGCAGCGCTACGCGATGGCCGCGATCGGTGACCTGGCGGCCAACCTGCGCGCGTGAGGCACCGGCCGACCGGCGCGTCCTCAGCGGCGGCCGGTGCCGCGGGTGCGGGCGGCGCGCCTCGGTGAAGGGCGCCGCCCGGTCAGGCGTCGGCGCGGGCGGCCAGGGCGTCCACGAGGCGGCGGGCGGAGCCGGCCAGGTTCCACCGGCCGGCCAGCTCGAGCAGCCGCTCCGGGTCGGCGGGGGCGGTCGGCAGCGCGGTGGGCAGCTCCGGCAGGGCCACGTCCAGGGCGACCCGGACCACCGTCGGCGCGACGGCCAGGTAGTCGCGGGCGGCAGCCAGCTTGGTGCGCAGGCCCGGCGCGAAGGACGAGTCGGAGTCGTCCAGAGCGGCCAGGATGCCGTCGATGCTGCCGTACCGCTCGATCAGTCGCGCGGCGGTCTTCTCGCCGACGCCCGGCACCCCGGGCAGTCCGTCGCTGGGGTCGCCGCGCAGGGCGGCGAAGTCGGCGTACCGGTCGGCGGGCACCCCGTAGCGGGCGCGCACCGCCGCGTC
>NZ_JBFAPG010000648.1:0-2797 GCF_040675595.1 Micromonospora sp. NPDC049580 | reverse complement strand
TCTGGGAGGGGGTCGTGCCGTACCTGACGGCTGCCGAGGTGTCCACGACGGTCGCCGCGCTCGCCGTCTGCTCTGCGCCGACGAGTCGCCTCATCGTCAACTTCCAGCTCCCCGGGAAGTCGCTGACGCTGGGCCGGCTCGTCGCACGCGTGCTGATGGCGTCCACCGGCCGGCGCAGTTTCTGGGCGACCGAGCCGTGGCGCTCGACCTGGACGCCGGCCGCCATGACCGCCCTGCTCGCCCGGCACGGCTTCACCGTCACCGGCGACCACGACCTGCTCGACACGGCGCGGGCACTCGCCCTGCCGATCCGCCGTGCGTCACTCGCCCACAGCCGGGTGATGGTCGCGGATCGCGCCTGACCCCGGTGGGACTCACTGGCTCCCACAACGGCACCAGCCGGCGGATGAGGTCGTCGACGACGACAGATGTACATTCATGGATGGATTGGTTCGGACGGTGGCGCCGTCGTCCGCAGTCGGCGGCGGGTCGCCGCCCGCCCACGGAAGGACGAACGTAGTGAGACGCAACAGACGGCTTGCATCCCTGATGGCGGCGCTCACCCTGGTCGGAACGGCGATCGTGGCGGTAACCACCATGGCCGCCGCCCCGGCCCAGGCCGCGCCGGTCACGATCTCCAACGGCACACAGTTCACCGACACCGCCGGCAACCTGCTGCACGCGCACGGCGGTGGGGTGCTCAAGGTCGGCGACTACTACTACTGGTTCGGTGAGAACCGCAACGCCAACAACACGTTCCGGGCCGTCTCCGTCTACCGCTCCACCAACCTGCGCGACTGGGAGTTCCGCAACAACGTGCTGACCCAGTCGTCGGCGGCGGAACTGCAGTCGGCCAACATCGAGCGGCCGAAGGTCATCTACAACGCCAGCACCAACAGGTACGTGATGTGGATGCACAAGGAGAACGGCAGCGACTACGGCGAGGCCAGGGCCGCCGTCGCCTCCTCGGCCACCGTGGACGGCACCTACACGTACCACGGCAGCTTCCGGCCGCTGGGAAACATGTCGCGAGACATCACGCTCTACAACGACGGCGGTACCGCCTACATGGCCTCCGCCGGTGACGAGAACCGCGACCTGCTCATCTATCGCCTCACCGCCGACTATCTCTCCGTGGCCACGCTGGTCGGCAACTTCTGGAACGACGGCAACCGTGAGGCACCGGCTCTGTTCAAGCGCGGTAGCACCTACTTCCTGCTCACCTCGGGCCTGACCGGTTGGAGCCCGAACCAGGCCAGGTACGCCACGGCGTCCAGCATTTCCGGCCCGTGGACCGGCATGACCAACGTCGGGGACTCGACCACTTTCCGCTCCCAGTCGGCCTTCGTGCTCCCCATCCAGGGCACGTCGTCGACGAGCTACCTCTACCTCGGCGACCGCTGGGCCGGCGCCTGGGGCGGGCCGGCCAACGACTCCCAGTACGTGTGGTTGCCGATCGCCTTCCCTTCGGCCACGACCATGAGCCTGACCTGGTATCCCACCATCACCATCGACGCCGCCGCGGGCACCGTCACCGGGGAGGCGCCGCTCTACTACCGCATCACCAACCGCAACAGCGGCAAGGTGGTCGACGTGCTGGACCAGGCCGTCACCGACAACGCCGAAGTCAAACAATGGTCCTGGAACGGGGGCGCGAACCAGAAGTGGGAGTTCCGCGACGCCGGCAGCGGCTACTTCCGGATCGTCAACCAGAACAGCGGCAAATGCCTCGACGTCGCCGACGCCTCCACCGCCAACAACGCCAACGTCATCCAGTACAGCTGTGGCGGGGGCACCAATCAGCAGTGGCAGTGGGTCGCCACCGGCAACTACTACCAGCTGCGCGCCCGACACAGCGGCAAGTGCCTGGACGTGGTGAGCAGCGGCACCGCAGACGGCACCGACATCACCCAATACACCTGCGGAACCGGCACCAACCAGCAGTGGACCCGCACCCAGTCCTGACATCGCCGTCACGTAGAGACGGCCTTGAGGCAACTACGGACGGCTTGGTGCGAGGTCGGACGGCTTGCTGCAACACTTCTCGGCTCGGTTCGGCTGGCCGGTTGCTGTACTTCGCTGCCGTCAGACGAGGCGCTGGATGCGGACCTTCGGGCGCTCGTTCCTGAGGTGGCCCTGCTTGTGTTGGTGGACCTGCTCATCCCAGACTTCCTGGTCGTAGTCCGGGTTCGGTGGGATCCACTTGTGCGAGCCGTCGCTGTAGTGGAACTTCTCGTCGCCAGGCCGCAGGATGCTCATCGCGTCCAGCCGAGGAAGCGGTAGTGCAGGTGACTGGCGGGAACGTGGACCAGGTCCTGCGCGGCGTCGACGAGATGGGCGGCCAGGTAGAGGGCCAGCGACACTCGGGCTCGGTCGTATTCGGCCCGCAGCTCTCGGCGCCGGGTCTCGCATGGCCACTCCCCCGCACAGGCGCCGCACGTCCAGGCCGGCTTGGTCGGGTGGTGAGTGGTCACTGCGGGCCATCCTGGCTGGGCCAGTGGCCGCGGTTGATCGGAATGCGGTGGCGGCTTCGACATGGCAGCTCGCCTCCGCAGCGGCAGATGCGCCGCCAATGCCGCCAGGACCAGACGGGCCGGTGACGGCGAGCCAAAGTCAGCGCCACCGCCAAGACGTACTCGTCGTACGAGACTCGCTTCACCAGCTCGCCACTCCCGCTCGCGCCGTGGTCTGCCGTGCTGCCCAAGCCAAAGGACACACTGCCGCCTCCTCGTGCCGCAGCAATCTGGAGGCGTGGATGCCCGAGGCGTGGATGTCCGGCGCGTCCCCCCGCCTCGGG
>NZ_JBFAPG010000647.1:0-2808 GCF_040675595.1 Micromonospora sp. NPDC049580 | reverse complement strand
CGCAGGCTCAGCGCGTACCCCCGGTCCGGGGTGATCTCCAGCTCGAGAACGACGTCGTCGAGGCCGACGACGGGCCGCGCGTCGTCGCCGGGCTTGGCGGACACGTCCGGCGGCAGCACGATGATGCCGGAGTGGTCGTCGCCCAGGCCCAGCTCCTTCGCCGAGCAGATCATGCCGGCCGAGTTGTGCCCGTACGTCTTGCGGGCGCCGATGGCGAACCCGCCGGGCAGCACACCGCCGGGCAGGATCACCACCACCCGGTCACCGGGGGCGAAGTTGCGCGCCCCGCAGACGATCTCCTGCGGCTCGCCGGTGCCATTGGCGGCGCCCACGTCGACCCGGCAGAAGCGGATCGGCTTCTTGAAGCCGGTCAGCTCCTCGATCTCGCGCACCTCGCCGACGACGAGCTGGCCGGTGACGCTCTCGCGCAGGTCCACGACGGACTCGACCTCGATGCCGAGGTTGACCAGGGCCTGCTCCAGGTCACCGGTGGGCAGGTCGGCGGGGAGGTCGACGTACTCCCGCAGCCAGCTGACAGAAACTCGCATGACTTCAGACCACCGTTCCCGTGTCTCGTACCCGCATCGCCTACGCCCCGGTGGAGAGCGCGCGGCTGAACCGCACGTCGCCCTCGAAGAGATGGCGGATGTCGCTGACCCCGTGCCGGACCATCAGGGTCCGGTCGATGCCCATGCCGAAGGCGAATCCGGAGTAGACCTCCGGGTCGACGCCGCAGGCGCGCAGCACCCGCGGGTTGACCATCCCGCAGCCACCCCACTCGACCCACTGCGGGCCGTCGCGGTGCTCCGGGAACCACACGTCGAACTCCGCCGACGGCTCGGTGAACGGGAAGTAGTGCGGCCGCCACCGGGTCTTCGCCTCCGGGCCGAACATGGCCCGCGCGAAGTGGTCCAGCGTGCCCCGCAGGTGCGCCATCGTGATGCCCTTGTCGACCACCAGGCCCTCGGCCTGATGGAACACCGGGCTGTGCGTGGCGTCGATCTCGTCGGTGCGGTAGACGCGGCCGGGCACGATCACGTAGATCGGTGGCTTGCGGCTGAGCATGGTGCGGGTCTGCACCGTCGACGTGTGCGTTCGTAGAACAAGGCCCGAGCCCGCGGAGCCATCGGCGGATGCGATGTGGAACGTGTCCATCAGCCCGCGTGCCGGGTGGTCGGCGGGGATGTTCAACGCGTCGAAGTTGACCCACTCCAGGTCGACCTCGGGCCCCTCGGCAACCTCGTAGCCCATCCCGACGAACAGGTCGCTGATCGACTCCATCAGGACGCTCAGCGGATGCCGGGCGCCGCGCGGACGCCTGTTGAAGGGCAGCGTGACGTCCACCCGCTCCTCGACCAGCACCCGCTCGGCCTGCTCGCGCTCCACCACCTCGGCGCGGTCGGCGTACGCGGCTTCGATCGCCCGGCGGGCCTCGTTGACCCGCTTACCGGCGTCGGACTTCGCGGCCGGCGGCAGCGCGCCGATCTCGCGGCGCGCGAGGGAGACCGGCGACCGGTCCCCCAGGTGCGCCGAACGCAGCGCGGTCAGCGCGTCCGGATCGGCGGCGGCCGTGAACGCCTTCGTGGCGTCGGCGACGGCCTCGTCCAGGGCGGCCGTGTCGAGCAGGGCGACCTGCTTCGGGTCGTACGGATCGTTGCGGTAGCTCATGGCGTACGGGCACTCCCTCACGGCGGCGCCAGCCCTCATCGGGGCGGCTAGGCGAGTCTACGGACGCGCGGCTGTGCCGCAGCCCGCCGGTAGGAGTTGCGCAGGGAGCAGGTCAGGCCCGCCGCCCGCCGACACCGGCGGGCTGGCTAAACGAACGCCGTGTCGCGTTCATGGGCGGATGCTCTCCCCTGCTGTCGGTCGCGCCGGAGGTGGTCACCGTCAGCGCTGCGCTCTCGCTGAAGCGTACAGGCAGACCGCCGCGGCGGCAGCCAGGTTGAGGCTCTCCGCGCGCCCGTACAGCGGCACCCGCACCCGGGCGTCGGCGGCGGCGGTCAACTCCTCGGGCAGGCCGTGCGCCTCCGAGCCGAACAACCACGCGGTGGGCCCGACGAGCCGGCCGTAGTCGGTCAGGTCGTCCAGGTCGTCGTCGCCGTACCCGGTGGTGGCGAAGATCGACAGCCCGGCGGCGCGCAGCGCGTCGACCACCGCGACCGGGTCGGGCGCGCGGACGACGTCGACGTGGAAGAGGCTGCCGGCCGAGGCCCGCACACACTTGCCGTTGTACGGGTCGACCGCGTCCCCGGCGAAGACCACCGCACCCGCGCCGGCGGCGTCGGCGGTGCGCAGCACCGTGCCGGCGTTGCCCGGGTCGCGGATCTCGGCGAGCACCGCCACCAACCGGGGCCGGCCGGCGAGGGCCTGCTCCAGCGGCACGTCGAGGTGCCGGCAGACGGCGACCAGCCCCTGCGGGGCGACGGTCTCGGCCAGCGCGGCGAGCGCGTCGTCGGTCACCTCGGAGACCGGCACGTCGGCGCGGGCCGCCGTCGCGGCCAGCTCCGGGTGCCGGTCCAGCGCGGCGGGCGTACCGAACAGCTCGGTGACCACCCCCGGCCGGGCCAGGGCCTCGCGGACCGCCTGCGGGCCCTCGGCCAGGAAACGGCCGGTGGCGTCGCGGTCCCGGCGGCGTTGCAGGCGGCGTGCGGCGACGACCCTGGGGGTACGCGGGGTGAAGGCCATGGTGTGTGTTCCTCCGGCACGATTGAGGCGCCCCCCGGACGGCGGTGCCGACACGGGAGACGCCTCGCTCTGGTGCGGGGGGATCAGGCGGCCTGGGCCGCCGCGCCGCCGGTGCCCTCGGCC
>NZ_JBFAPG010000646.1:0-2816 GCF_040675595.1 Micromonospora sp. NPDC049580 | reverse complement strand
GGGAGTGCTCCCGCCCCGGCCGTCACTGCTCGTGCTCGGGCAGCCGCAGCAACGGCGACCGGCCCGGTGGCTGCTCCGGCGGCGGCCCCGAGGGCTCGGCCGGCGGCACCGGCACGGTCACCGGCTCACTGCAGGTGACCCGCAGCATCTGGTCGTGGTGGCGGAGCTCCACGACGTCGTCCGGGCCCCCGTGGCGCAGCGAGTACGTCGTCTGGTGCGGCCGGACGTCCACCCGCAGCGCCAGCCCGCGCCACTGAACGGAGAACTCCAGGCGGCTGAGCCGGCTGGAGAGCCGGGGCGCGAACGACAGCTCACCGTCGTGATCGCGCAGCCCGCCGAACCCGCTGACCAGGGCGAGCCACGCGCCGGCCAGCGAGGCCATGTGCACGCCGTCGCGCGTGTTCTCGTTGAGGTCGTGCAGGTCCATGAGCGCGGCCTCGCGCAGGTAGATGTGCGCCAGGTCGGGATGGCCCACCTCGGCGGCGAGCACCGACTGGGTGCAGGCCGACAGCGACGAGTCGCGCACCGTCCGTCGCTCGTAGTAGAGGAAGTTGCGCACCTTCTGCTCGGGGGTGAACGCGTCCCCCCGCCAGTGCATGGCCAGGACCAGGTCAGCCTGCTTGACGACCTGTTTGCGGTACAGATCGAAGTACGGGTAGTGCAGCAGCAGCGGGTACTTCTCCGCGGGTGTGTGCGGGAAGTCCCACTCCTGCAGCCGGGTGAACCCCTCCACCTGCTGGTGCACGTCCAGCTCGTGGTCGTACGGCACGTGCATCGAGGTCGCCGCGTCCCGCCAGCTCGCCGCCTCCTCGTCGGTGACCCCGAGGTGGAACGCCTCATCCCGGTAGCGCATCACGACCTCGGCGGCGGTGAGCAGGTTCCGCTGGGCCATCAAGTTGGTGTAGACGTTGTCGTTCTTCACCGCCGTGTACTCGTCGGGGCCGGTGACCCCGTCGATGTGGAACTGGCCGTGCCGGTCGTGGTGCCCGATCGAGCGCCACAGCCGGGCCGTCTCGACCAGCAACTCCAGACCGATCTCCCGCTCCATGACGGTGTCCCCGGTGACCAGCACGTACCGGCGGACCGCGTCGGCGATGTCGGCGGCGATGTGGAACGCCGCGGTGCCGGCCGGCCAGTACCCGGAGGATTCCGGCCCCTCGATGGTCCGCCAGGGAAAGGCAGCGCCCTTGAAGCCGAGCGTCTCGGCCCGTTCCCGGGCCTGCCCCAGCGTGCTGTGCCGCCACTGCAAGGCGCTGCGCACCGCGCTCGGCTGGGTGTACGTGAGCACCGGCAGGACGAACATCTCGGTGTCCCAGAAGGCGTGCCCGTCGTAACCGGGGCCGGTCAACCCCTTTGCCGAGATCGGTCGCTGCTCGGCCCGGGCGCCGGCCTGGAGCACGTGGAACAGACCGAACCGCACGGCCTGCTGGATCTCCGGATCGCCCTCGACCAGCACGTCGGCCGCGTCCCAGAACTCGTCGAGGTAGTTGCGCTGCTCCCGGTGCAGACCGTCCCAGCCGTCCAGCCGGGCCCCGGCGAGCGCCGCGCCGACCTGGTCGCGGAGCGCGGGCAGGGACCGCCGGCTGGACCAGCTGTACGTCAGGTACTTGACCACCCGCAGCTTCTCGCCTGGCCGGAGCACGCAGCCGACGGTGGTGCGAACCCAGTCCTCGTACCCCTCGGACTCGATGGTGGTGTGGTCCGGGCCGTGCACCTCGTGCTCCATGGCGGCGGCCACCCGCAGCCCGGAGACCTTGGTGCGGTGGATCAGCTGCCCGCCGTCCGGTGTGGTCAGCTCCTCCTCGGCCTGCAACGGCGACTCCAGCACCGCCGCGACCCGGGGGTCCTTGCTCTGCGCCGGCAGCGACTCGTTGGCGACCAGTTCGGACTGGACGATCAGCCGCAGCGGGCCGTCGACGGCCTCCACCTCGTAGCTGATCGCGGCGACCGACCGCTGGGTGAACGACACGAGCCGGGTGCTGCGGACCTTGACCTCACGGCCGGCCGGCGAGCGCCAGTGCAGCTCCCGGTGCAGGGTGCCGGCCCGCATGTCGAGGATGCGCTCGTGCGACAGCAGCTCGCCGTAGCGGACGTCGAGCGGTTCGTCGTCGACGAGCAGCCGGATCAGCTTGCCGTTGGTGACGTTGACGATGGTCTGCCCGGACTCGGGGAACCCGTAGCCGGCCTCCGCGTACGGCAGCGGACGCAGCTCGTAGAACGAGTTGAGGTAGGTGCCGGGCAGGCCGTGCGGCTCGCCCTCGTCGAGGTTGCCGCGCAGACCGACGTGGCCGTTGGAGAGCGCGAAGACCGACTCCGACTGGGCCAGCACGTCCATGTCCAGGCGGGTCTCCCGGATGTGCCAGGGCTCGACGGGATAGGCCCGTTCCCGGATCACGCGAGGCCCCGCTCGCCGGTCGGCGCCCGGCCAGCGGTGTCGCCGGCGGGGCGGGGCGCCGGCGGGTCGGCGTCGCCCGCGTCGAGCAGGTCGGCGAGATCCTTCACCACAACGTCGGCGCCGTGTGCGAGCAGTTCGTCGGCCTGTCCCACCCGGTCGACACCGATCACGTACCCGAAGCCGCCGGCCCGGCCGGCGGCCACCCCGGAGAGCGCGTCCTCGAAGACGGCGGCCTGGGCGGGGTCCACCCCGAGGATCCTGGCCCCGGCCAGAAAGGTGTCGGGCTGCGGCTTGCCGCGCAGCTTCTGCTCACGGGCGACGAGCCCCCGCCAGCTGTTCCACGCCCAGCCGGCGGCCACCGCCAGCAGGATCGCCGCCGCCCAGAGCAGCGCCTCGGTCATCGCCACCTCCGCGTCAGGGC
>NZ_JBFAPG010000645.1:0-2821 GCF_040675595.1 Micromonospora sp. NPDC049580 | reverse complement strand
CCGACGACGGCGCGGACGGCGGCGGCCCGTCCCGCCGCTCGGCGACCGCCGCCCACGGCGGCACCACGTCACCCGCGCCCCGCTCGGCCGGATCCGGCGGCCAGAGTGGTTCGATGTCCCGCTCCGGCACCGGCTGCTGGCCGGGCACCTGCGCCCGGTCGGCGTTCTTGTCCATTACGGTTCCTCCCCAGTCCTCCTGCGAGGATAGGCCCACCGGCCGATCGGGGCCGATCGGCGCAGTCGGGGTCAGACCACCCAGACCGCCCAGGCACCCGGTTCGATCCACCAGGAGCGCTTGCGGGTCAGCTCACCCTCGACGCCATCGTCGAGGTAGGGCACCTTTCCCTCCCGGGGCAGCACCGACACGGCCCGTCCCCGGGCCCGCCGCACCTCCAGGCGTACCCGCTTGCGTCCCAAGGCCGAGCGGACGACCACCGGGACGGCCACCGCTACCTCGACCTGGCCGTCGGCCGGGTCCGGCGCGGCCAGCAGCGTCACGTCGTCGAGCGACGCGTACCCGCCGGCATTTCCGATCGCGCAGGCCAGCAGCGGTTCGTCGCCGTCGGTGAGGATGGCGTCGTCCACCTCCACCCGGGCCCGCCAGTGCAGCGGGCGGCCCGCGTCATCGGCGGCGCCGAGCAGAGCGCCGTCCAGGGTCACCGAGCCGCCGTCGTTGCGCAGCAGGTCCAGCCGGCGTGGCGTGCCGTCCAACACGGCGGCGGCCACGGCCGCCGGGTCGCGGGGCAGCCCGAGCTGCGCGGCCAGGTCCCGGTGGGTGCCGCCGCGCGCTGGGTCGAGAGGGAGTACGGCGACCGGCGGCAGGTCGGGCAGGGTCCGGTCACCACGCAGGTCAGCCGGACGGCGGCTCGGCGGTGGGGCGTACCGCCGGACGAGCCGGCGCAGCACGGCGCGCAACTGCGCGTCGCTCGCCGTGGCGACGACCAGCCGGGTCTTGCCGTCCGAATCCGGCCAGGTGAGACCGTCCGGGCGGGCCGGACCGTCGAGCTGGGCCAACACCGCGTCGATCTCCGCGTCCGAGCGGGCGGTGACCGTCTGCACCCGGGCACCTCGGGCGGTCAGGGCGTCGGCGCAGGCCAGCACCGGCACGCGGGGCCGGTCGGTGGCGCACCGGTCGGCGTCACCCGGCGTCCCGCCAGGGTCGGTGCCGGCGTCGGTCGCCGTGCCAGCGTCAGCGCCCTTGACGGCGGTGTCGGTTCCGGTCGCGCCGCCGCAGCAGGCCCCGCCGCTGCCGCAGCCCCCGGGAGCGTCGCGCTCCGATGAGAGGGTGAGCAGCACCACGTCGTACACGGAAGGAGCCTCCTGCCTCTCGACGCGACCCCTGCCGGTCGCGCCGTCACTACTTGTTAACCTGACACCCCGGGCTCGCCAACCGGTCGCCACCTGGCACCCGAGCCTTCTGGAGGCGGAAAAGATGCCAGCGATCGTGCTCATCGGCGCTCAGTGGGGCGACGAGGGCAAGGGCAAGGTTACCGACCTGCTGGGTGAGCGGGTCGACTACGTCGTGCGCTACTCCGGCGGCAACAACGCCGGGCACACGGTCATCACCCCGGACGGCCAGAAGTACGCGCTGCACCTGATGCCCTCCGGGGCGCTCTCGCCGAGCGCGATGATCATCATCGGCAACGGCGTGGTGGTCGACCCGAAGGTGCTGCTCGCCGAGATCGACGGTCTCGCCGAGCGTGGCGTGGACGTGTCCCGGCTGCGGATCTCGGGTGACGCGCACCTCATCATGCCGCACCACCGGGCGCTGGACCGGGTGGTCGAGCGGTACCTCGGCTCGTCCCGGATCGGCACCACCGGCCGGGGCATCGGCCCGGCGTACGGCGACAAGGTCGCCCGGATGGGCATTCGGCTCCAGGACCTGCTCGACCCGGGCATCCTGCGCAAGAAGCTGGAACTCGCGCTGCGCGAGAAGAACCAGATGCTGTTCAAGGTCTACAACCGCAAGGCGATCGACCTTGAGGCCACCGTCGAGGAGTACCTGGAGTACGCGGAGCGGCTCAAGCCGTACATCGCCGAGACCCGGGCCATGCTCTGGGACGCGCTGGACCGCGGCGAGACGGTGCTCCTGGAGGGCGCCCAGGCCACCATGCTGGACATGGACCACGGCACGTACCCCTTCGTGACGTCGTCCAACCCGACGGCCGGTGGCGCCTGCGTGGGCGCCGGCATCCCGCCGACCGCGATCAACCAGGTGATCGCGGTGAGCAAGGCGTACACCACCCGGGTCGGTTCGGGGCCGTTCCCGACCGAGTTGTTCGACGCCAACGGCGCGCACCTGCGCAAGATCGGCGCGGAGTACGGCACCACCACCGGCCGGGAGCGCCGGTGCGGGTGGTTCGACGCGGTCGTGGCCCGGTACGCCTGCCGCCTCAACGGCGTCACCGACCTGGTCATCACCAAGCTGGATGTGCTCACCGGGCTGCCCAAGGTGCCGATCTGCGTCGGCTACGAGATCAACGGCAAGCGCGTCGACGACATGCCGATGAGCCAGACGGACTTCCACCACGCCACGCCGGTGTACGAGGAGCTCGACGGGTGGTGGGAGGACATCACCAAGGCCCGCACCGTTGACGAGCTGCCGGAGAACGCCCGTCGCTACATCGCCCGCGTCGAGGAACTCTGCAACACCAGGGTCAGCGTCATCGGCGTAGGCCCAGGCCGAGAAGAAAACGTAGTCCAACACCCCCTCCTCCCCTAACCCCCCACCCCACCCCCCCCCCCCCCCCCCCCCCCCCCCCCCCCCCCGGGCCCCCCCCCCCCCCCCCGGGGTTATAGAGGTGTTTGTTCCGGATGGCGG
>NZ_JBFAPG010000644.1:0-2833 GCF_040675595.1 Micromonospora sp. NPDC049580 | reverse complement strand
CAACCACACCCTCACCCGCACCGCCCTACGCGCCACCCAGGCCGGCAGCTACGACGTCATCCACGCCCACGACTGGCTCGTCGCCCACACCGCGATGACGTTGCGCGACCACCTGGACATCCCCCTCGTCAGCACCATCCACGCGACCGAGGCGGGCCGGCACCAGGGCTGGCTGCCCGAGGAGATGAACCGCACCATCCACGGTGTCGAGCAGTGGCTCAGCAGCGAGACCGGTCGGGTGATCGTCTGCTCCGGGTACATGCGCGACGAGGTGGGCGCGCTGTTCGGCGTACCGGCCGGACGCGTCGACGTGGTCGCCAACGGCGTCGAGTCGCACCGCTGGAAGGTGCCGGCGCGGGACGTGGCCGCGGCGCGGGCCCGGTTCGCCGGGGACGGCCCACTGGTCACCTTCGCCGGCCGGCTGGTCTACGAGAAGGGCGTGCAGCACCTGATCGCCGCCCTCCCCCGGCTGCGCGAGCGGCACCCCGGGCTGCGCGCGGTGATCGCCGGCGACGGCCCGTACCGCGCCGAGTTGGAGGCCGAGGTGCACCGCCGCGGCCTGGGTGGCATGGTCTCCATGCCGGGCTTCCTGGGCGGCAATGACCTGCCGGCGTTGATGGCGGCGTCCGACTGCTTCGCGGTGCCGAGCATCTACGAGCCGTTCGGCATGGTGGCCCTGGAGGGCGCCGCCGCCGGAGCGCCCCTGGCCGTCGCCGCCACCGGCGGTCTCGCCGAGATCGTGGAGCCGGGAGCGACCGGGATGACGTTCCGCCCGCACGACCCGGACGGGCTCGCCGACGCCGTCGACGCGCTGCTGTCCGACCGCGAGCGGGCCCGTGCCATGGCCCGCCGCGCCCGCCGGATGGTCCACGACCAGTACGGCTGGTCGGCCATCGCCCAGCGCACCGCCGCCAGCTACGCCGCCGCCATCGCCAACGACGCCGCGTTCACGGCCGAACGCGCCGAGCAGCGGATGTCCCAGGGCCGGGCCCTCCCGGCACTGCCCGAGGGCAACCTGCTCGCCGCCGCCGGCCTGCGCTGACGGTCGGGCTGTTCCGGCCCGCTTGCGCTTGATCGACTCGGGTTCCTTGAAGTCGGGGTGTCCCGGTGCCGGGAATACCGCGACTTCCTGGAAGTCGAGTCGATCACATTGCAGTGACCGGGCTTCGCTGCTCAGCGCCGGCCGCCAGGCCGAGTCGATCACGGCGGAGGTCGGTCGGGCCTGCCAGAATGTGCGGATGTCTCGTCCTGTTGACGCCCTTGATTCCGCCTTTCCGGTCGCCGCCTCCATGGCGCTGGACCTGATCCGGCGCCCCGAGGTGTCCGCGCAGTGGTCGAACCCGAGCGTCCTGCCGCACCTGTCCGTGGGCGCCCTGGCGTGCCACCTCGGGCTGCAGGCCGTACGGGCCGCGGAGCTGCTGCCGACGCCCGCCGACCTGCCCACGCTGGAGTCGGCGGACAGCCACTACGAGCGGGCCGCCTGGGTCACCGAGGGCACTCCGGACGCCGACGCGGTCGCCGCGGGCTCGGACGAGGCCGACGCGCTCCGCGGCCCGGCGGACCTGCACGCCCGCTCCGGCGAGGCGCTGGCGAAGGTCAGCGACCTGCTGTCGCGGGGAGCCGCCGTCGACGTCGTGCCGATCCCGTGGCAGGGCTGGGCCCTGCGCCGCGCCGACTTCCTGCTCACACGTCAACTGGAGATCGTCGTGCACTCCGACGACCTCGCGGTCAGCGTCGGCGTGCCCACGCCGGAGTTCCCGGCGGAGGTCTTCGACCCCGTACGCGACCTGCTGGTCCGCCTGGCCGTCCGCCGACACGGCCAGTCCGCGCTGATCGGCGCGCTGAGCCGCAGCGAGCGAGCCCGGGACATCTCCGCCTTCTGAACCCAACGTCCGACGCGCCCCACACCCCGCGCCGCCTCGGGCCCGGTGTCCCCCGGCCCCCTGGGTCCCTTGTTCGTCCCCTGTCGAGCTGCCCCAGATATGGGGCGGGCCGCCGGAAGCGAGAATCGCGGATCAGCGCCGCCAAAGCGCCGATGAACGTCGCCGAAGCGCGGATCAGCATCACGGAAGCGCGGATCAGCGTCACCGAAGCGCGGATCAGCATCACCCGAGGAGCCCCGGGGCCCGGACCGCCCCTTGATCGACTCCAGTTCGCCGACCTTGTGGTGTTCCGGCGCTGTTGATACCGCGATATCGGCGACCTGGAGCCGACCATTGGTGAGTCCAGCCCAACCAATCCGCGAGGCCATCCGTCAGCGGGGCAGGCCGGAGATCAGGCGCTTGAAGCCCGTCACGCCCCCGCCACGCCCCGCCTCGGCCCGCCACGCCCCGCCTCGGCCCGCCACGCCCCGCCTCGGCCCGCCACGCCTCGGCCCGCCACGGCCCGCCACGCCCCGCCCCGGCCCGGCCCGCCACGCCACGCCCCACCACGGCCCGCCACGCCACGGCCCGCCTCGCCCCGCCTCGTCCCGCCGCGCCCCGCCCCATAAGTGGGGCAGCTCGACAGGGGCCGAACCAGGGACTCGGGGTACGGCCCGGAGGGCACCGGCCGGGGCAGATCGGCCGGCCCGCAAGCCGGAAGGCCCAGCGGAAGGGCCGCAGAGCGCCAAGCCGCGAGGCCCAGCGAAGCCCCACGGACCAGCCGCGAGGTCCGGCCGAGGCCCCACGGACCAGCCGCGAGGTCCGGCGGAAGTAGAACCCGATCACAAGCGAGAGGGTGAACGGAAGCCCCACGGACCGCCGAGCCGAAAGATCCGGCCGAAGCGCCCGGGCCGCCACGCGAGAGGGCGGGTGGGTACGGCGCAGGCCGCCGGCCCGGATCGGGTCGGCGG
>NZ_JBFAPG010000643.1:0-2834 GCF_040675595.1 Micromonospora sp. NPDC049580 | reverse complement strand
GTCGCGGCGCGGCCCAGCGGATCGGGCTGGCCGCCGAGGAGCACCGCGGTCATCCGGGCGTCCGCGCCGCCGTGCCCGTGTCGGGTACGACCCTCGACGGGGATCTGCCGGGGCGGTTCCCAGAACGGGCGCAGGGTGAGCGTCGAGCCGCCCCCTTCGGCCGGCGCCTCGACGCCGTGCAGCGCCGCGCCCTTGACCGCGCCCGCGGTGCCCCGGTCGACGAAGTCGTTCTCGGTCACCTCCAGCTCCAGGCGCCCCCGGCTGCCGTTGACCATCACCCGGTAGCCCTCCCAGGGGGCGTACGCCGTGAGGTGGTAGGTCATCGTGGCGCCGGTGGAGTAGCGGGCGAGCACGGCCATGTCGTCCTCGATGCTCACGCCCGGGGCGAACACGTTGCGGTCGCGCTGGTAGCCGTCCTCGGCCTCGGCGTCGAGGTACAGCTCGCGCAGCCGGGGGTGGGCCTCCAGCCGCAGCGCGAACGGGTCGTCGACGGCGGCGGGGGAGCCGTACGCCCGCTCGTAGTCGCGGGCGTAGCCGTGCCGGCGACCGTCCTCGCCGTAGAAGAACAGGCGGCCGGCGGCGTACACCTCGACCGGGGTGGCCCCCAGCCACCAGTTGACCAGGTCGAAGTGGTGGCTGGCCTTGTGCACCATCAGCCCGCCGGAGGTGGCCTTGTCGCGGTGCCAGCGCCGGAAGTAGTCGGCGCCGTGCCGAACGTCGAGCAGCCACTCGAAGTGCACCGAGCCGATCTCACCGACCGCGCCGTCGGCGAGCAGGCGGCGGACCTGCTCGTGCAGCGGGTTGTAGCGGTAGTTGAAGGCGACCGTCACCCGGCCGCCGGTCTCGGTCACCGCGTCCAGGATGCGCCGGCAGCGCGCAGCGTCGACGGTCATCGGCTTCTCGGTGACGACGTCGCGGCCGGCGCGCAGCGCCGCCACCACGTACTCGTCGTGGGTGACGTCCACACTGGTCACCAGCACGACGTCGACCCGCTCCTTGTCCAGCATGGCCGGGAACTCACCGGCCGGGTACGTCGGCACCGGGCGGTGGCACAGCTCGGCGAGCCAGCGGTTGTGCGCGTCCATCCGGGCCTGGTTGACGTCGGCGAAGGCGACCAGCTCGGTGGTGTCGGCGTGGTCGAGCGCCAGGGCACGGACGAACATCTCGGCCCGTGCGCCGGTGCCCACGACGGCGTACCGGACTCGCCCGTCGGATCTCGGTGACATGTGGTCGCCCCCAGGTGATCCCTGCAAAGGTTTGCAGTGAAGTAACCACGATCGATGCGATCGCGTCAACGCCAACGGCGCAATCGGCGATAAATGTCAGTGTTTGCGGCGTTGTAGGTCACCACGGGGAGCGTCGACGCAACAGAACCGCAACCATTGACCGTTGACACTGGCGCAACCGTTTGCATTAATTGGCGGCACCCACGTGACCGTCGCCACATCGGACGAAGGGCCCGCCGTGCCAGTCACCATCCGGGACGTCGCCCGCGCCTCCGGGGTGCACATCTCCACCGTGTCCCGCACCTTCTCTGCCCCGCACCTGGTCAACCCGGAGACCCGGGTCCGGGTGCTCGCCTGCGCGGAGGACCTGGGCTACCGGCCGAACCGCGCCGCCCGGGCCCTGATCACCGGGCGGACGCACAACATCGGCCTGATCATCGCGGACATCGCGAACCCGTTCTTCCCGCCGCTGATCAAGGCGGCGGAGAGCCAGGCCCGCCATCGCGACTACCACGTCTTCGTGGCCGACACCAACGAGGACCCGACCGCCGAGGAGGAGTTGGTCCACGCGCTCGCCAAGCAGGTCGACGGGGTGCTGCTGTGCAGCCCGCGGATGAGCAACAGCCTGATCGAGCAGCTCAGCCGGGAGGTGCCGTTGGTGGTGGTGAACCGCCAGGTGACCGGCCTGCCCTGCGTGCTGATGGACGTCGGGCAGGGCGCCCGGGCGGCGATCGAGCACCTGATCGGTCTCGGTCACCGCGGCATCGCGTTGCTCGGCGGCCCCCGCAGCTCGTGGACCAACCGGGAGATGCGCCGCGCCGCCGCCACGGCCGCCCGCAGCGGCGGCGCGGAGCTGACCGTGCTCGGCCCCAACGCGCCCACCGAGACCGGCGGCCTCGCCGTCGCCGACCAGGTGCGGCGCAGTGGCGTGACGGCCGTGCTCGCCTACAACGACCTGATGGCGATCGGCCTCATCGAGGGGCTGGACGCGCTCGGGGTCCGGGTGCCACAGGAGGTGAGTGTCGTCGGGGTCGACGACATCGCCCTGAGTCGGCTCACCCGCCCCAAACTGACGACGGTGGCCACACCCACCGGGGCCGCTGGCCGGACGGCCGTCGACATGCTGCTGCAACAGGACATCGAGTCACCGCGCGGCGCGCGGGGCCCCGGTGCCGGCACGGCGCTCGGCGTCCGTCGTACCACCGCACAGGTAATGCTCCAGACCGACCTGGTCATCCGCGACTCGACCGGCCCGGGCCCGCACGCCCGACCGGCACGTCCCCTGGCCGCGCCGCCTGGCCCGGACCCGCATTGCCCTGCGGGCCCGGGCGTCCCGACCGCGGCCACCGGTGACGCCGTCGCCTCCTAATGCCGAGGAGTGAGCGCACATGCACCCCGCAACGCCCCCCACCACTGACACGCCCGTCGGGCGCCATCACGGTACCCCGGTGCCCCGTCGGCGACTCCTGCGCGGCCTGCTGGCCGCGACCGTCGCCGCGCCGTTGATGTTCGGCGCCGCCGCGATCACGCTGATGATCGACGGCACCGGGCAACTGGACTTCATCGACACCGTCCGAGCCCCGGGGCAGCGCGCCGAGCTGCGCCTCT
>NZ_JBFAPG010000642.1:0-2838 GCF_040675595.1 Micromonospora sp. NPDC049580 | reverse complement strand
CAGGGCCTGTCCAACGCCGAGATCGCCGCCAAGGCGCACGTGGCCGAGGCCACGGTGAAGACCCACGTCGGGCGGATCCTGGCGAAGCTGCACCTGCGCGACCGGGTCCAGGCGGTCGTGCTGGCGTACGAGAGCGGCCTGGTCACGCCCGGCCGGTGACCCGCCGTACGACCCGGGTCGTACGGCCGGCGGGCCGAGCGCTACCTCGGGCGTACGCGGGTCGAGCGCGCAGGTGGAGATCGATCGGATCGGACCGGCCATAGCGTCGGAGGGGTCCGATCCGCGCCTGCACCGGGAGCCCGCACATGATCCGATTGACCCTGCGCTCGCTGCGCGCCGAGGCGCTGCGCATGCTGCTCTCCGCGCTGGCCGTCGTGCTCGGCGTCGCGTTCATCGCCGGCACGCTGATCTTCGTCGACGGGATGCGCGCCGGCGCGTACGAGCGGGCCGGGACCTTCGACCGGCACACCGACCTCGGCGTCTACCCGAGCGGCGACAAGGCGCTGCCGGCGAGCCTGGTCGACAGGGTCCGCGCCGTCGACGGCGTGGCCGCCGCGGCCGGGGAGCTGACCGGGGCCGGAGGACTTCTCGGCGCCGACGGCCGGCCGGTGCTCGGCTACGCCGTGCTCGCCGCCATCCCCACCGAGGCCGCCCTGCGCTCGTACGACGTGGTGTCCGGCCGCCTGCCCGACCGCGCGGGCGAGGTGGTGCTCGACGCGCCCACCGTGGCCGAGGAGGGCTTCACCCTCGGCGCCCCGGTCCAGATCGGCGGCACCGGCGGGGCGGCCCGCCCGTACACCCTGGTCGGTACGGTCGACGTGGCGGGCAGCGTGCGTGACGTCGGCGGGCCGTTCATCGGCCTGGTCGGCCCGGACGCGCTCGCGGTCAGCGGTGCGCGCGGCTATGGCCGGATCATGGTGGCGGCACGGCCGGGAACGTCCGAGACGGTGCTGGCCGACCGGCTGCGCGCGGTCGTCGGGGGTGCCGACGCCAGCGTGAAGAGCCGTCAGCAGATCCTCGACGAGGCCGTCGACGACGCGGTTCGGGACCTGAACCAGTTCATGATGCTGCTGCTCATCTTCGTCGGGGTCGCGGTGGTGGTGGCCGGCTTCGTGATCGCCAACACCTTCGCGATCGTGCTGGCGCAGCGCACCCGGCGGACCGCGCTGCTGCGCCTGGTGGGCGCGACCCGGGGGCAGGTCTTCCGGGCCGCCCTGCTGGAGTCGGCGCTGGTCGGGTTCGTCGCGTCCGTGCTCGGGGTGCTGCTCGGGGTGGCCCTCGCCGCCGGTATGCGGCTGCTGATGACCCGGCTGGACGTGCCGATCTCCGGTGGGCTGACCGTCGCCGGCTCGACCGTGCTGACCAGTCTGCTGCTCGGCACCGCGCTCACCGTGGCGTCCGCCCTGCTGCCCGCCTGGCGGGGGACCACTGTCGCCCCGGTGGCGGCGCTCACCGACGCCGCGGTGCAGCCCAGTCGGGGCGCCGGTCGGCTGCGCCTGATCTTCGGCGCGGTGGTGCTCGGTGCCGGCGTCGCGGCCCTCGCTGGCGCCGCCAGCGCCGGTCAGGTGCTGCTCGTGGCCGTCGGCGGCGTGTTGGCGTTCTTCGGGATCGTCCTGTTCGGGCCGGTGCTCGTCCCGGCGCTGGTCCGGGTGATCGGCTGGCCGGCCCGGCGGCTGTTCGGGATGACCGTGGGCCTCGCGGTGGCCAACGCCGTGCGCAATCCGCGCCGGATCGCCGCCACGGCGACCGCCCTGGTGATCGGGATCGGACTGGTGTCGGCGTTCGTGGTCGGCGCGCGCAGCACCAAGGACGGCATCGAACGCAGCGTCGACGCCGAGATCGGGACGGACTTCGTGGTCAGCGGCATCGGCCAGAACCTGCCCGCCGCGCTCGCCGGTGAGCTGGCCGCGCGCCCCGAGCTGGGCGTGGTGCACGAGCAGCGCAGCACCGTCACCGGCGACATCGAGGTTCGCGCCGCCCACCCGGCGCTGGTGGGGCGGACGCTGACCGGGGTGCTGGCCGGCGATGTCGGGCGGCTCGGGCCGGGGCAGGTCCTGGTGCACCGGGAGTTGGCGCAGGCGCGCGGCTGGCAGGTCGGCTCCGCCGTCACCATCGCGGGGCGGCCGTTCCGGGTGGCAGCGGTGGTCGCCGACGACGCGCCGGCCATGGTCGCCAGCGCGGCGCCCGAGGGGCATGTCATCGAGGTGGACGACGCGGACTTCGCCGCGCTCTTTCCCCGCGAGCGGGGCTTCCTGGCCGAGATCGACCCCGCCAGCGGCGTGAGCGCCGAAGAGGCCCGCGACGCGATCGAGGCGGTGCTGGCCCGCTATCCGACGGTGAACCTGATGGACCAGGGCGCGTACAAGAAGATGCTCACCGGCACGGTGGACATGCTGTTGGCCTTCGTCACCGCGCTGCTCGGCCTGGCCGTGGTGATCGCGCTGGTCGGCGTGGCGAACACGCTGAGCCTGTCGGTGGTCGAGCGCACCCGGGAGAACGCGGTGCTGCGGGCGGTCGGGCTGACCCGGGCCCGGATGCGGGCCATGCTCGCGGCGGAGGCGGTCCTGATGGCGCTGGTCGGCGCGGTGCTCGGCATCGGGCTGGGCACCGGTGTCAGCGCCGCCGCGATGGCGCTGCTGGCCCGTCTCGGCGGTGACTTCCACGTGGTGCTGCCGCTCGGTCAGCTCGGCCTGATCCTCGGCGTGGCAGTGCTGGCCGCCCTGCTGGCGTCGGTGCTGCCGGCCCGTCGGGCGCTGTCGCGGCCCGTCGTCGAGGCGCTCGCCGACCAGTGATCTCGGCCGTCTCCGCCTCGCGGCCTTCGGGCTGGGACATCCGCCG
>NZ_JBFAPG010000641.1:0-2846 GCF_040675595.1 Micromonospora sp. NPDC049580 | reverse complement strand
CCGGACCCGGACATTCATCGCGCAGCTCAGGGTGTTGGAGTCGACCGGGATCAGCTGGTTCCGCAGCTGACCGTCGGCCAGTTCCAGTTGCCGTTGGCCATGATCGTTATGCCGAAGTTGTTGCCGTTGCCGTTCGGCCTGGCGGTGACGGTTCCGCTGGTGCCGCTGACGGAGGCGTTCCAGCTGTTCTGAATGCTCTGGCCGCCGCCGAGTCCGAGTCTGACGACCCAGTTGCTGGTGCCGCTGACCGCGACGTTCAGATTGAAGCGGTCGCCCCACTGCTGACCGGCGGAGAGCGTCGCGTTGCAGGTGCCGGTCCCCGGGTTACCGGTGGTGGGCCCGGAGGTGGGCCCGGAGGTCGGGTTGCCGCCGCCGCCCTCCTGGACGGTGACGTCGGAGCTGCCGCTGCTCTGGTAGCCCTCGGTGGCCATGATCTGGTAGCTGTGGTTGGTGCCGAGGTTCAGGCCGGCGCGGGCCCAGGCGTCGAAGTGGTTGGCGGTGGTGATGGTGCCACTCGAGCGCTTGTTCTGACGGACGCTCCAGTACTGGTAGAACGTCTGGTTGCCGTCGATCGACGGGGCGTTGACCCGCTGGCTGCGCAGGATGTCGTAGGTGCCGCCGTCAGTGGTCACCGTGCCCAGCCGCTGGGCGCCGCTGCTCGGGTTGTAGCTGCCGAAGTTCTCCACCACGTAGTACTCGATGAGCGGGTTGCGCGTCCATCCGTACAGGGCGAGGTAGGTGTTGTTGTTCCCCGGGTTGTAGTTGGCCGAGTAGCTGACCGTCCGCCGCGAGCCGGTGGCCCAGCCCTTGCCGCCGACCCAGTTGTTGGTGCTGCGGTCCCAACTGCTGGAATACCGGCCGTCGGCGCGCAGCGTCATGCTGGCGTTGCCGCCGTCCTTCCAGAAGGAGAAGTAGTAGCCGTTGTGCGTGCCGGTCAGGCTCGAGGTGAGCGTCCGGTCGGCCTCGGCGTACGCGTTGGTCGCCGTCACCGTGCCGGCGATGGCCAGGACGGCGGCGCAGGCGGCGCCCAGGAGCAACCGGATTCGGCCGCGCCTCCCTGGCCTGGTGGGGGTGTGGCTGGTGTCGGTCATGTGGGTGGTTCCTCCTCGTAACGGCCACGGCGTCGTGCCGCGTGGTGGTGGTTGGCCGGTCGTCCTGCACGACGACCGGAGGAGTGGGCCGTGGTGGCTGGTGCTGACGGTGATTGAGCGTCGTCGATGGGGACCGTATTAACCCGGTCGTCGACTTGTCAACAATTTCCGGAAACGCCGTGGCAACATCGCTCTCGGCTCCCCCTGCGGGAGGGACGCGTGTCGAGCCAGGTCAGTAGTCAATCAGAGTTCGGTATCGTCATACGACTGCGGGCGCCGACGGACCTCACTTCGGCCGGAAGCCGCCGAAATTTCCGAAGACTTTCCGGACCTTGACCACCGGGTGCGGGAAGTGGGTCCGGGAGGGGGCACCGCCACTCCGGCGTGCCGGATGGGTTAAAACTTGATCCGTTCCAAAATAGTGAGCTAGTGTTCCTCGGGTGATGCCCGACTTCGAGGCGCAACTGCGAGCCGCCTCGCTGCGCGTGACCCGGCCCCGGCTGGCGGTGCTCGCGGCCCTGCGCGACCACCCCCACGTCGGCACCGACGCGGTGATCGCGTTGGTGCGGGCGGAGCATCCCACCGTGTCCCACCAGGCCGTGTACGACGTGCTGCGGGTGCTCACCGACGCCGGTCTGGTACGCCGGATCCAGCCTGCCGGCGCCACCGCCCGCTACGAGTCCCGGGTGGCGGACAATCACCACCATGTCGTGTGCCGCTCCTGCGGCGCCATCGCCGACGTCGAGTGCGCCGTCGGCCACGCCCCCTGTCTGACCGCCTCGAACGACCACGGGTTCGTGGTCGACGAGGCGGAGGTCGTCTACTGGGGCACCTGCCCCGGTTGCGCGGCCGCTCGCACCTCCCAGTGATTCGCCAGTTCGGAAGGAAGTACATGAGCGACACCCAGGACAACGGACCCATCAGCGCGCAGGGCGTGGACGAGAAGGCCGCGGCCGGCTGCCCGGTCGCGCACGACTCGGTGACCGCGCACGGCAGCGAGAGCGAGAACCCGGCGATCGACTCGCCGACCCCGAAGACCGGTGGTCGTCCGCGCACCAACCGGGACTGGTGGCCCAACCAGCTCGACCTCTCGGTGTTGCACGCCCACTCGTCGAAGGGCAACCCGCTGGGTGCGGACTTCAGCTACGCCAAGGAGTTCGCCAAGCTCGACGTCGAGGCCCTCAAGCGTGACATCGTCGAGGTCCTCACCACCTCGCAGGACTGGTGGCCGGCCGACTTCGGCCACTACGGCGGCCTGATGATCCGGATGAGCTGGCACGCCTCCGGCACGTACCGGATCGAGGACGGTCGGGGCGGCGCCGGCGACGGCGGGCAGCGGTTCGCGCCGCTCAACAGCTGGCCGGACAACGCCAACCTGGACAAGGCCCGTCGGCTGCTCTGGCCGGTCAAGCAGAAGTACGGCCAGAAGATCTCCTGGGCCGACCTGCTGGTGCTCGCCGGCAACGTGGCCCTGGAGTCGATGGGCTTCAAGACCTTCGGCTTCGGCTTCGGTCGCGAGGACGTGTGGGAGCCCGAGGAGATCTTCTGGGGCCCCGAGGACACCTGGCTCGGCGACGAGCGGTACGCCTCCGAGAAGGAGATGGCGGCCGGCGTCGGTTCGACGGAGATGGGTCTCATCTACGTCAACCCGGAGGGCCCCCGCGGCAACGCGGACCCGGCGGCGGCGGCGCACTTCATCCGCGAGACCTTCCGCCGGATGGCGATGAACGACGAGGAGACCGTCGCCCTCATCGC
>NZ_JBFAPG010000640.1:0-2846 GCF_040675595.1 Micromonospora sp. NPDC049580 | reverse complement strand
CTGACCCTCCGCCGTGGTGCCCGCGCGGGGGGTGTCCGCCGGGACGGCGGCCGGCCGCTCATTTGTGCGGCCGGCCGTCGCGAATCGGGTACGGGTCCTCGTGCGGACTCCTACCGCTCAGCCGCGAATCCACTGCTGATTGCTGCCACCGGTGCAGGTCCAGATCTGGACGGCGGTGCCGTTGGCGGTGCCCGCGCCGTTGACGTCCAGGCAGAGCCCCGATCCGACCCCGGTGATCGTGCCGTCGGCGTTGACCCGCCACTGTTGGCCGCTACCGCCGTTGCAGGTCAAGATCCGCGCACGGGTCCCCGCGGCGGTGCCCGGTACGTCGAGGCACTTGTTGCCGTAGACGGTCAGTTGGTTGCTCGTGGTGAGCGTCCACTGCTGGTTGGCGCCGCCGTTGCAGTCCCAGATCTGCACCACCGAACCGTCGGCCTGGCTGGCCCCGTTGACGTCCAGGCACCGGTTGGAGCCAGCGCCGCGGATCGCTCCGGTCGCGCCCGGCTCACCGGAGTTGCCGACCGGCGTGATGGAGAGGTTGTCGAACTGGGCGGTGACTCCCTGACCCGTGCCGTACCCGATCTGGCCGGCGACCCAGGTCGAGTCGGAGACCGTTCCGACGGTGGTGCCGTCGATGGCCGCGGTGAGGGTGCTCCCATTGAGCGTCAGCGACAGGGTGTGCCAGCGCCCGGTGCCCAGCGCCGAGGTGTTTCCGCTGGCCAGCGTGCGCCAGTTGCCGCTGGTGTTGTTGCTCCGGATGGACCACGCGCCACCGTCGGTCACCCGGAAGTAGTACCCGTTGAGGTTCTGCGGCCCCTGGTGGTTGTACGTGTTGGCGCGTCCGATGAGCTGCGCGTAGCCGGACTTCTCCAGCATGACGTCCGAGGAGACCGTGTAGTTGCGCCACGACAGGTCACCCAGCAGCGTGTACGGCTCGGCCTGGCCGGACGTCCAGAAGATCGGCGTCTGCTCCGACATCTGGCGTACGCACTGGCCTGCGCGACCACCCCCGCAGCCGGCGATCTCGAACGAGCCCTGCTGGTCCATCAGGTACTTCGCCTCGCGCCCGACGGCGTAGCTGTCGAAGGTGTCGTTGTACGGCAGCTTCAGGTTGCCCGCCGCCGGGCTGGCCGCCGTGCTCTTACCCTGCCCGGTGGTGGTGGTGATGCTGTAGACGTAGCCGGGCTGGACGGTGAGCGAGAAACGCCCGCCGCTCGGCGTGATGTCGCTGCCCCTGACGAAGTGGTCGGCGGTATTGTTCGACCGGACGTTCGTCGACCAGACGTGCACGGCGCCGGTGGACAGCCCGCCGGTGACGGTGAAGTCGAGGGTCTGCGCTGAGCCGGCGTCCATCGTCTCGATGATGTTGCTGTAGTCGCTGTTGTTGGTGGACTTCAGCGACACGTAGCTGCCGTTGTTGCGGTTGCCGCCGAGGTAGCCGGTCGATCCGTCGAGGTAGCGCCAGCCCGGGGCGGTGAACTGCGTGGTCTGCGCCATCACCCACGTGCTCTTGCCGATGGAGTAGACACCGGACCAGGGCTGCTGCGCCACCGCCACACCCGTGGTCGCCCAGGGGATGTTGGGCGTGATGGCGGCGATGGCGGGCCAGTTGATGTAACCGGTCATCTTGCCGTCGATGTAGCCGCGGTTGATGCCCCGGGCGAGGGCCTGCGCGCCGGCGTTGTAGTCGTCGGAGCCGTTCTCGCTGGCCCAGAGCGACTTGCCGGTGGACACCGCGTTGCTGGAGCTGGGGCAGCTGGACTGGGCGCTGCGGTATCCGCAGACGTAGTGGCTGCCGAAGACCTGTACGGCGTTGGCGAACGCCGGATCCCGCAGCGATTCGTCGGCGGCGGCCCAGCCGAAGTCGTCCGAGGCGACGATCTTCACGCTGCTGTAGCCGCGGGAGTTGAGAGCCGAGCGCAGGTTCTTGTACCAGGTGGCGTTGTAGCCCTTCTCGTTCCACCCGCCGAGGTAGTTGATGGTCAGCCCGTGGGTGGCCGCGCAGTCCAGCCAGGCCACCAGGTAGTCGATCGAGTCGTTGGACCAGAAGTTGCCGTTGCCGATCCAGCCCGGGGCTCCCCAGGCCAGGCCCGCCAGGGCGATGTTGGCGTTGCGTGCCCGCGCCTGCTCCATCAGCCACCACTCGTAGCCCCGGTTGCAGTTGATGGCGCCCCGGGTGTGCTCGTGGCTGGGCTCCGCGCCGGAGGTGGAGTTCGTGTCCCCGCCGATCTCCGTCTTCAGCAGCTGCATGGCGGCGCCGCGGCCCGGCTTGAACAGGTAGTCCAGGATGTCACTGCGCTGGGGCTCCGGGTAGTCGATCAGCAACCTGCTGTTGCCGCCACCGCCACTGACCGCGCCGATCCCGTCGAGCGCCCGTCCACCGGATCCGCCGTTGATCGTGATGGCGGTTGCCGCCTGGGCGGGGGAGGCGAACCCGGTCAGCACGGCCGCCGCCAGGACCACCCCTCCCAGCGCCGAAGCGGTCAGCCGACGCGGACGTCGCGTGCTTCGCCATGACCAGCGGCGCGGCCCGCCCTCGCCAGTGCTGCGCCGATGACTCCCTCTACCGAACATCTGACTCGCCTCCCCAACCGCTTTCGACCCCGAAGCCGTACGGCAGGCGTCGAGCTGTCGTACCGCGGAGGCCTCTTATCGAAGATCATTAATAAGCAGACGTCGTATGTTAGGCACCGCATCGATCGGCGGTCAACGGCAGCGGCCAACCGCAAATGCCGCGATCTTGGGCGGCGGGATCGTCGGAGCCTCACAAAAGGTTCGATGAATGCTGCGTCGAGCGTTCACCGGCAGGGCGGGCCGGCGCGGCGGCGGAACCGGTAGTTCCGTCG
>NZ_JBFAPG010000639.1:0-2873 GCF_040675595.1 Micromonospora sp. NPDC049580 | reverse complement strand
CCGCAGTCCCGAGTACGAGGGCGCCCCGGCCGCTTGGCCGTGGACCCAGATCACCGACACGCTCACCGAGCCGTCCGGGTCGGGCGGGCCGGCGGGACCGGGCGAGCTGTCCGGGTCGGGCGAGCCGCTCGACGGCGGTGGGACGGCCGGGACCGGTGGCGCGGGTGACCCCGCCGTGGCCCGGTTCCGTCGGCACCGCGCGGTGGCGTCGTTGGTCTCCGCCGTCGCCGACCGGGGGCCCCTCCTGCTGGTCCTGGACGATCTGCACCGCGCCGACGGCGACACGCTGGATCTGCTCACCGCCCTGCTCACCGGGCCGCAGCCGGCCACCGGGCCGGTGCTGGTCCTGGGCACCTACCGGGCCACCGAGATCAGCCCGGAGCTGACCGCCGCCCTGGCCCGCGCCGCCGGGCTCGAACCGGTGCGCGTATACCTCGGCGGCCTGTCTCCCGAGGCGATCGGCGAGCTGGCCCGCGCCCTCGTCGGAGGGGACCTGGACCCGCCCACCGTCGGGCTGATCCATCACCGCAGCGGCGGCAACCCGTTCTTCGTCCGGGAGCTGGCCCAGTTGTACGCCGGTGCGGGCGGCGCGGCGCTGGCGGCGGTGCCGCCCGGGGTGCGTGATGTCATCCGGCACCGCCTCGCCCAGTTGCCCGCACCGACCCGCACCGTGCTGCGGCAGGCGGCGATGCTCGGCCGGGACGTCGACCCCGCGGTGCTCGGCGCGCTGACCGGCGACCCGGCGGCGCTGCTGGACGCCGTGGACCGCGCGTTGCAGGCCGGGTTCCTGACCGAGCGGGAGCCCGACGGGCGACTGCGGTTCACCCACATCCTGGTCCGCGACACGCTCTACGCGGACCTGTCCGCGGCGCGTCGCGCGGCCTGGCACGCCGCCGTCGCCGAGGCGTTGCGGCGGCGCCAGCCCGTCGACCCCGCCACGCTCGCCCACCACCTGCTGCGTGCCGGCGGCCCGGCAGCCGCCCACCAGGCCGCGGGCTACGCCCGTACCGCCGCCGAACAGGCCGAACGCGCCGGCAACCCGCACGAGGCGGCCCGGCTGTGGGCGCAGGTCATCGACGCGTACGACCGGGCCGGGGGGACCGAGCGGCGCGAGCGGTTGAGCGCGGTGCTGGGTCTGGGGCGGGGGCTGGCGGTGACGGGCCGGTTGGCCGAGGCACGGACGTACCGCGCCGAGGCGATCGCCGACGCCGAGGCGGTCGGCGACCCCCGGCTGACGGCGGAGGTGCTGGCCGGTTTCGACGTGCCCGCCATCTGGACCCGCAACGACGACGACCTGCTCTCCGCGCGGATCGTCGGCGCCGCCGAGAACGCCCTGACCGGCCTCGGCCCGACCGGCTCGGCGCAGCGCAGCCGGCTGCTGAGCACGCTCGCGCTGGAGCTGCGCGGCACCACCGGTGACCGTGGCCGCCGGGCCGCCGCCGAGGCCGAGCGGATCGCCCGGACCGTCGCCGACCCCGGGTTGCTGGCCTTCGCGCTGAATGCGCGTTTCATGCACGCCTTCCACCGCGTCGGGCTGGCCGTCGAGCGGGCCCGGATCGGCGCGGAGCTGATCGACCTGGCCACTGCGCGCCAATTGGTGACCTTCGAGGTGCTGGGTCACCTCATCCTGGTCCAGTCGGGCTGCGCGCGAGCCGACCGGGCCGGCGCGGACGAGCACGCCCGTGCCGCCGACCGTCTCGCCCAGCGGTACGAGTTGCCGCTGGTCGGGGTCTTCACCGGCTGGTACGCCGCGCTGCGCCGGGCGTTGGGCGGCGACCGGGAGGCGGCGGCGACCGCGTACCGGGCGGCCGCCGAACGGCTCCCCGCCGACGCCATGCCGGGTCTGGCCCACGGACTGCTGCCCCTCGCCCTGCTCGGCCTGCGCCTGGCCGAGGCCGTCAGCGCCGACCCGCTGGCGCACGCGCCGACAGGCGCGCGCCGAACGGGCTACGACCAGCCGGTGTCCGGGTCGGCCGGCCAGCGGCCGATCCCCGGGCCGGACGACGAGGACTGGGCGGGCCTGGACTGGGGGCCGCACGAGCCGTGGGTCCGCCCGCTGCTGGTCGCGGCCGAGGGGGACCTCGGCGCCGCCCGAGCGGCCCTGCGGATCCTCCCGGACGGGCCGCACGACCTGCTGCGGGAGGTGCGGCTGTGCCTCACCGCGCGGGCCGCCCTCGCCGTCGGCGACCGGCCCACCATGGAGCGCGTCGCCGCCGCGCTCCGGCCGGCCGCCGGCGAACTGGCCGCCGGCAGCGGGGTGCTCACCGTCGGCCCGGTGGCCGGGCACCTCGCCGACCTGGCCACCGCCCTGGGCCGCGACGAGGAAGCCGCCGTGCACCGTCGTACCGCCCGCCTGCTCACCGCGCGCGTCCGCACCGCCGATCCGGCCTGACCCGGCCGGGGGCGCGTCCCCCGCGCTCGGACGCCCGGCGACTTGCCCGTTCCTGTGGAACCGGCAACCGGGGTGCGATCAGATGGAACAACCCGGCGTTCGTCGTCGGCCGGGGATCGAGGGGGTACGCCGTGCAGGTGCTCGTCCTGATCGTGGTGGTGGGCGTCACCGTCCTGGTCGGCACCACCCTCGGCGGCCGGTACCGGGTGGCGCCGCCGGTGCTGCTCATCGGGTTCGGGGTGCTGCTCGGGCTGGTGCCGCCGCTGTCCGAGGTGACCCTGGAGCCGGACCTGGTGCTGCTGATCTTCCTGCCCGCGATCCTCTACCGGGAGAGCCTCACCATCAGCCTGCGCGAGATCCGGGCCAACCTGCCGGTGATCGGGCTGCTCGCCGTGGTGCTCGTGGTGCTCACCATGGTCACGGTGTCCCTGACCGCGCAGGCGTTCGGCGTGCACCCGGCAGCCGCCTGGGTGCTCGGCGC
>NZ_JBFAPG010000638.1:0-2891 GCF_040675595.1 Micromonospora sp. NPDC049580 | reverse complement strand
GGCGGGTTTCTCCTGCTGTGCGGCCGGTCAGCGCGGCGCCGGGGGGCGGCGCGCGATGGCGGTGAGGAAGATGCTGCCGATCTCGTTCGGGTCCTTGGTGACGAAGACGTCGCCGCCGGTCACCTTGGTGATCGACTCCAACTCGGTCTTGCTGACGCCCTCGCCGATACCGATCATGATGACCTGCACGGGCCGCTCCGGGTCCGCGACCTGCTTGAGCTTGGCGAGCAGTTGCCCCTGGCTGAGGCCGTTGTCGTCCTCGTTCTTGCCGTCGGTGAACAGCACGATGGAGTTGACCCGGCCGGGCTGCCAGTCCTCCTGCACCGCCTGGTACGCGGCCAGCATGGTGTCGTAGAGGCCGGTGTCACCGCTGGACGGCTTGATGGTGGCGAGTGCCCCCTCCAACTGCGCCCGCTGGCCGGAGAGCGGCCCGATCGGGACCAGTTGCCGGTAGTCCCGGTTGCCGACCAGCTTGGTGGAGAAGGTCCACAGGCCGATGGACCAGGAGTCGTCGAAGAGTCCCAGGCCGCGGCGGGCCGCGTCCACGGTGACCTCCTCCCGGCTGCGGTTGTTTGCGCTGGGCACCAGGTCCTTCATCGAGCCGGAGACGTCGATGACGGCGAGCATCCGACCCGACTGGGTGGCGATCGACCAGCTGGAGACGACACGCTGTATCGCGGCCGGGTCCAGGCCGCCCGCCGCGGTGCCGCCGGCCGCCGGGGCGGTCGACGCGCCGCCGGCCGGGCTCGGGGCGCCCTGCGGCGCGTTGAAGCCGGCACCCCAGTTGCCGTCCGGACCGCGCAGCGACTGCGCCGCCAGCCGGTCGCGGAACTTCGGGGCGGTGAGCAGCTCGAACAGCACCTTTGCCGCCGCCGCCTTGGTCGGCTCGATGCCGGGCAGCACCGCGTACGGGTAGTCCAGCGGCATCGGGGCCGGCTCCATGTAGAGCGCGGCGAGCGGCACCGGGGGCTTCTTGCTGTTGTAGGCGATCACGTCTTCTTCGGAGAGCGCCGCCGCACCGAGCGCGCTCGCGATGGACGTCGGGTCCGTGGCGGTCGGGAAGCGGGCCAGCAGGTCGTTGCGGAGCGAGGAGCGACCCGTGGCCAGCGCCCGAAGCGCGCCGACGGTGTTGCGCTGGGCGTCCCCGCCGGCACCGCTGGCGGCCGTGGTCAGCGAGAGCAGGCCGGACAGGCCGGCCGCGTCCCGGGTCGGCTCGACGATGCCGGTACGCAGCGGCTTGCTGCTGTTGACCTGCTTGAGCAGATCGGCCCAGGTGAACTTGGCGTTGGGCCAGCCCAGCCGCGTGGCCACCGGCTCGGGCATCGCCACGACGACGGGGCTGCGCGCGATGGAGGCGCCGTTGGTCGGCGCGAACGCCGTGGCGTCCTTCTTCAGTCGCAGCAGCCAGGTCGAGGAGTCCGGCACCCAGACGTCCGGAGTGACCGCCGTGCCGCTGGCCTGGCCGACGCCGGCCAGCACGGCACCGTGCTTCGCGGCCACCACGGCGGCCACGTCGACCGGGTCGGACGCCGAGACGTCCACCCGGATGCAGGTGGGGCCGACCGCGGCGCCGTCCTTGACCCACTGGGACGCGGCGGCGTCCACGGCGGGCGCCAGCTCGGAGGCGACCGCCACGGCGAGTCGGATCTCTCCCGAACAGCTGGGCTGGACCAGCTCCTTATAGCCGAACCAGACGCCGGTGGTGACGACGAGAACCGTCGCCGTCGCGGCGGCGGCTGCTAGATGAAGTTTTGTACGCATGCGATGGCGGCCTGCTGACACGCTGACCATCTTGCGTATTAGGTGCCGTCTCTGCCACATCCGTTCGGACTAAAGTTACGCAGGAGAAACAGTTGATCACCAATTAGCAACAGAGTGTGACGAGGCGGCCCCACGGCGTTGCCAAACCGGTTTCCCTCTCACGTCCGGTCCCGCCGCCGACCGACTCACGGCAGCACGCAGGTCGGGCTCGCCACCGGGACGGGCTCGCCGACCGGGGCCGGGATGCCGGTGCTCGCGTCCCGCCGGAAGGCCCGCACCATGTCCGCCCGCTCGTCGGCCACGTACAGGTGCTCCCCGATGAGGGCGAAGTGTCGCGGCCACTCACCGCCGGTGTCCACTTCGGCCACCAGATCGGGCAGCTCACCGGCCAGGTCGAAGACAGCGATGGTGCCGACCCCGCGGTTGGCGACGTAGAGGAACCGGCCGTCCGGGTCGACCGCGACCTCCGACGGCTGGACGTGGCCCGCTCGCTCACTCGCCTCGACCCGGCCACGCTGGTGCAGTGCCCCCTCGTCGGTCACCTCGTACGCGGTGACCGAGGCGTCCAGCTCGCCGACCAGATAGCAGCGCCGGCCGTCGGGATGGCGGGCCAGGTGCCGGGGCCCGGTGCCGGGCGCCGTCCGCATCCGCGGACCGCGCGGCACCAGCCGCCCGCTCGCGCCGTCCAGGTCGTACCGGTAGACCGAGTCGGTGCCGAGGTCCACCGCGAGCAGCGGCTCCCGGCCCCGGCCCGGGGAGACCATGTGGGCGTGCGCCCGGTCCTGGCGTTCCGGGTCGGGGCCGTGCCCCTCGTGCACCACCAGATCGGTGCGCTCGCCGGGCACGCCCTGGGCGTCGAGTGGGAAGACCGCGACGCTGCCGCCGCCGTAGTTGGCCGCCACCAGGTGGTCACCGTCGGGCAGCACCGCCAGGTGACAGGGCTCGGCGCCGCCGGTCGACCGACTGCCGAGCGCGTCCAGCGCGCCGTCCGGCCCGACCTGCCAGGCGCTGACCTCCCCGTCGGTCAGCTCGTTCACCGCGTAGAGCACCGGACGGGTGGGGTGCCGCACGAGGAACGACGGTGACGGCGTGACCGCCACCGTGCCGAGGGGGGTCAGCGCCCCGGTGGC
>NZ_JBFAPG010000637.1:0-2892 GCF_040675595.1 Micromonospora sp. NPDC049580 | reverse complement strand
CCCCGACCCGCCCTCGGGGCCGGAGCCGACGGCGGAGGCCGGGCCTGGATCGGCGGGGGTGCCGGCGTACTCGTCGACGTGCAGTTCGGTCTCGCCGTCGACCGGGCCGGTCCAGCGCACGGTCAGCTCCTCCAGGGCCTGCTCCTGCACGAAGGCCACCAGGCCCTCCCGGTACAGCTCCAGCAGCGCCAGGAACCGTGCCACCACCTCCAGGGTGGCCTCGCAGTCCGCGCACAGCAGCGAGAACGTCGCCGTGCCGGCCCGGCGCAGCCGGGAGGCGAGGATCGCCGCGTGTTCGCGGACGCTGACCCGGACCATGTGCACGTGGGCGATGGACACCTCCGGCACGGGCTTCGGGGTCATCGCCCGCACGGCCAGCTTCAGCAGTCGCTGCGGGCCGATGCCGAGCACCAGGTCGGGCAGCGCCTCGGCGTAGCGGGGCTCCAGGCTGACCGCCCGGGGATACCGGCGACCGCCGACCGCCTCCAGCTCGGCGATGTGGGCGGCGGCCTCCTTGTACGCCTTGTACTGCAGGAGTCGGGCGAAGAGCAGGTCGCGCGCCTCCAGCAGGGCCAGGTCCGCCTCGTCCTCCACCTCGGCGGCGGGCAGCAGCCGGGCCGCCTTCAGGTCGAGCAGGGTCGCGGCGATGAGCAGGAACTCGCTGGCCTCGTCGAGGTCCCAGCTGTCGCCCATGGCGCGGATGTAGGCGATGAACTCGTCGGTGACCGTGTGCAGGGCCACCTCGGTGACGTCGAGCTTGTGCCTGCCGATCAGTTGCAGCAGCAGGTCGAACGGGCCGGTGAAGTTGGCCAGCCGCACCGTGAAGCCGGTGGCAGCCGTGTCGGCAGCCAGGTCGGCGGGCGGGGCGGCGGGCGGCACGCCGTCGACCACGGCCGCAGCAGCGGCTTCGGGCGGGTCGAGGGGTGGCGCGGTCACCGCACGACCGTAGTCCACGACACGGACACGGGGCGTTCCGGCTACCGCTCCGACTGGGCGGCGATCACCTCACGGGCCAACTGACGGTAGTTGCGCGCCCCGGAGGACGCCGGGTCCATCGTCGTGATCGGGGCACCGGCCACGGTGGACTCGGGGAACTTCACCGTCTTGGTGATGACCGTCTGGTAGACCTTGTCGCCGAACGCCTCGACCACCCGCTGGAGCACCTGCCGGCAGTGGGTGGTGCGGCTGTCGTACATGGTGGCGAGGATGCCTTCGAGTTCCAGGTCGAAGTTGAGCCGCTCGCGCACCTTGTCGATGGTGTCCAGCAGCAGCGCGACGCCGCGCAGGCTGAAGAACTCGCATTCGAGGGGGATGAGCACGCCGTGCGCGACGGTCAGCGCGTTGATCGCCAGCAGGCCGAGGGACGGCTGGCAATCGATGAGGATGTAGTCGTACTCCTTGCGGACGGTCCGCAGCACCCGGGCGAGGGCCATCTCCCGGGCGACCTCGTTGACGAGCTGGATCTCGGCGGCGGAGAGGTCGATGTTGGCCGGCAGCAGGTGCAGACCCGCGACGTCGGTCTTGATGAGGACGTCCTCGGCGGTCACGTCGTCCTGCATGAGCAGGTTGTAGACGGACAGGTCGAGGTTGTGCGGGTTGACCCCCAGGCCCACCGAGAGCGCGCCCTGCGGGTCGAAGTCGACGAGCAGCACCTTGCGGCCGTACTCCGCGAGGGCCGCGCCCAGGTTGATGGTGGTCGTGGTCTTGCCGACGCCACCCTTCTGGTTGGCCATCGCGATGATGCGCGCGGGGCCGTGCCGGTCGGTGGGCATCGGCTCGGGGATCGGCTTGCGCATCGTGTAGGCAGCCGGGTCCGCGGGACCCAGGTCCGCGCCGAGCGTGGCCTGCTGCTCGCGGAGCTCCGACGTCCAGGTCTCGGCACGGTCACCGTTGCCAGCCATGTGCTCGTTGCCCCCTCCCGACGACCCACCCGGCGTCGGAGCCGTCCGACGTCCTTCGCGGCGCCGCTGCGCACCCCGGTCGTGTCGCCCCAGGAGGTCCGCGCCGATGCCGACTGTACGCCACCGACCAGCAGGGCGTTCGGCACCGGCCCGGCGTGTCGAAGCCGACGACGGCCGGGGTTCAGCCGAGGGCGCGCGGGTGGGCCGTGGCGTACACCTCGCGCAGCCGCTCGACGGTGACGAGGGTGTAGACCTGGGTGGTGGTCACCGAGGCGTGGCCGAGCAACTCCTGGACCACCCGGACGTCGGCGCCGCCGTCGAGCAGGTGGGTGGCGTACGAGTGGCGCAGGGTGTGCGGGGAGACCGCGGCGGCGCCCTCGACCGGCAGGCCGGCCCGCCCGGCGGCGCGGCGCAGGATGGCCCAGGCGCCCTGCCGGGACAGCGCCCCGCCGCGCGCGTTCAGGAAGACGGCGGGGGTTCCCTTACCGCCGGCGGCCAGAGCGGGGCGGGCCCGGACCAGGTAGGCGCGCACCGCCTCGACGGCGTACCCGCCGATCGGCACCAGCCGCACCCGGCCGCCCTTGCCGCGCAGCAGCACGGTGCCCTCGTCGGCGTCGAGGTCGTCGATCGCGGCGCCGATCGCCTCGGAGATCCGCGCGCCGGTGCCGTAGAGGAACTCCAGCAGCGCCCGGTCGCGCAGCGCGAGCGGCGCGTCCTCGCCGGTCGCGGTGATCGCACCGGCGGTCTCCAGGAGCCGGACCACGTCGTCGACTCCCAGCGCGCGGGGCAGCCGGCGCGGCGGGGTGGGCGGGCGGACGTCGCGACTGGGGTCGGCGCCGGCCAGCCCCTCGCGCAGCGCGAAGCGGTGCAGGCCGCGGACCGCGCTGGCCGCGCGGGCGGCGGACGACACGGCGAGGGGCGGATGGTCGTCGTCTCCGGCGCGCAGCCGGGCCAGGTGCGACTCGACGACGCCGGCGCCGACCGACGCGAG
>NZ_JBFAPG010000636.1:0-2896 GCF_040675595.1 Micromonospora sp. NPDC049580 | reverse complement strand
GTCACCCCGGTGGCCGCGAGCTGTCGCATGTCCACCCGCGCCCCGACGCGGTCGCGGTGCAGCGGCGGCGCGGACGCCTGATCAGCGCCCGCGTCGGCCGGGTCGGCGAGCGGCCTGGCGGATACGGGTGTTGCCGTAGCGGACTCCGCCGAGCAGGAGGCGCTGGGCGACCGCCAGCCAGCTGCAGATGCCACGTTCGAGCAGCCAGAGTGGGGCGGCCAGCGAGGTGCTCGGTGGGAAGACGGTCCCGCCGTCGGCGCGGCGGCGGCCCACCTCGGCCACGGCGACGACAGTTGCCGCCGTGCCGAGCAGCAGCCGGGGCCGCCGCGCCGCGACCGCCGCGGCCAGCGCCGGCAGGACCGCGAGCGCGGTCAGCAGGCGGGCCGGCTGGGCCAGATCGTCGTACGCCTGGCGGACCCGCTGGCCCCGGAAGTGCGTCGCGTCCGGCGGCAGCCGGCGTACGTACAGCCAGGGCGGCGCGACCTGGACACCGCCGTACGCGCGTACGGTGCGGATCAGCTCCAGGTTCTCGAAGAGCACGTCCGGGTCGTACCCGCCCATGGCGAGGAACGTGCTGCGGCGCACCGCGAGGGTGCCGGGGTAGTCGTCTCCGAGCGCCCGGTTGAGCAGCGTCCGGCCGGTGTCCCACCAGGCGTGCCAGGGCAGTGGGTCGAAGTAGTTCTGCGGCCGGACCAGGTCGACCCGGCCCAGCAGCCGGTGCACGGCGCGCAGCCCGGCCTCGTCGTACCGGACGTCGTCGTCGGCGATGACCACGTGTTCGTGGTGTGCCGCGTCGACGCCGGTGTGCACCCCGACCACCTTGCCGTTGTGCCCTCGCCCGGCGGGATCGGGCGGCAGGTGCCGGACCAGCCCCTGCCAGGCCGCCGCGTGCCGGGCGAAGAGCTCCGGAGGTGACCCGTCGACGACGAGCACCTCGACGAGGCCGCTCAGCCGGCGCAGGTAGCCGGTCAGCTCGTCCAGACCGCCGTCGGTGTGCCAGCGCAGCGGCAGCACGTACGCCATCGGCAGGACGGCCGGCGGCAGGGTGGTCGGCGGTGTGCCGGTGTTGTCGTGCCCGGCTCGCCGGGCGGCGTCACCGGCGGCCGGGAAGGGCATCGGCGCCTCCTGGGCAGGCGGTCCGCGGCCGGCGGTGGGCGGGCCGCCCGCTGCACGTGCCCGCCCTGCCTCGATCCAAACCGGCGACGGGGTCAGGCGCGGCGGATGTTGGTGAGGGTCAGGCCGCTGGGCGGCAGCGCGGGCATGCGCCGCAGGTCCAGGGTCAGGTCCTGCGGCGGGACCTCGTAGCGCATGCCGCCGGTCAGGTTCGTGACCGCCCGCTTCATCAGGTCGATGGTGATCCACTCGCCGGCGCAGCGGTGCCCGGTGGTGTGGTCGCCGCCGCCCTGCGGGACCAGCTCGAACGGGTCCACACGGCGGCCGGCGAACCGCTCGGGACGGAACAGCTCCGGTTCGGGCCAGAGCGCCGGGTGGTGGTTGGTGCCGTAGAGGTCGAGCAGCACCCGCCGTCCTCGGGGGAAGTGGTGGCCCTCCCAGTCGAACGAGCGCCGGACCCGGGCGGCGGCCATCGGGAAGAACGGGTAGTAGCGACGTACCTCCTGGACGAACTGCTCGGTGGCCTCGTCGTCACCGTGGACCCCCTCCCGCCAGCCGGGATGGTCGCGCAGGGCGAGCGCGGCGAAGACGATGTACCGGTCCACGGCGACCACCGGGCGCAGCAGGTTGAGCAGTTCGACGGCGGCGGCCCGGCGGGGGAGCAGCGCCCCGCGCGCGTCGCGGTGCTCGGCCACGATCTCAAGCGGGCTGCCGGCCGGCGGCGGGTGGATGCCGGTCCGGGCCCGTTCGACGAGGTCGCCGAGCCAGCGTTCGGCGCGACGGCGGGCGAGCAGGCCCCGCCAGTGCCGTGGGCCGACGACCGCCGGGCCCTCGATCATGGCGTGCAGTTCGACGGCGCGGCGGGTGACCTGCGACGTGGCCAGCGGCACCCCGGCCCAGGCGCAGACCGCCCGGGTCAGCAGGCGGCCCAGCTCGTCGTAGAGCGGCACCGGCCCGGCCGCCTCCCAGGCGGGGATCCGCGCCCGCCACTCGTCGTCGAAGAGCTGCCCGAGGCGCTGGATGGCCGTCGGCGTCATGATCGACATGAGCATGGCCTTGCGGTCGGAGTGCTCCGATCCGTCGAGCCCCTGCACGCCACCCCGGCCGGTGAGCGTCCGCTGCACCCGCAGGTGCATCGCGCTGTCGCGCTGGAAGCGCTCGTTGTCGTAGAAGAGCATCGCGGCTGGCCGGCCCCGCAGGCAGATGGTCGGTGCGAGCAGGATGCGGGCCTGGAAGACGTCGCTGCCGTACCGCTCGCAGCGCTCACCGATGAACCGGTAGCCGGCGCGGAGCAGCGCGAGGGTGCTGTCCGGCGTGCGGTCGGCCGGCATGGTCGCCATCGGGTCTCCTCGGGTGCGAGCGGTGGCCGGCGTCGCCGTCGCGCTGCGTCTACCCGTGTTGCCGCCGCTGAATCCCCGCGGCGACAGCGCGTCGGCTGGCCCCTCCCACGGGCGGCGGAACCTGGTTTGCTCAGCTGGTGGGGCCGCCGTGAGCCGGCAGCACCGGTCGGCCGGTGCGGCCCTCGGTGGGCCGATGGCCACGACCACGGGGAGGGCGAATGCACGACAACAGGGCGCCGCACTGGCGGCAACGGCGGGCGGTCACGGCGACGGGCGCGGGTCGTGCTCTGCGCCCACTGATCGGCCCGCCCGGTCGGCCGATGCGGCCGCGCCGGTTCTTCACCGTGCACCTGGGCTTCACCGCGCCGGGCGCGGCCGACGCCCGCGAGCAGGCGGTGGCGTACGCGGAGGCGCTGAGCCTGCTTCGCCCGGAGGTGGCCCTC
>NZ_JBFAPG010000635.1:0-2911 GCF_040675595.1 Micromonospora sp. NPDC049580 | reverse complement strand
CCGCGCCGTCGGCGGCCGCCTTCGCCGCCGCCGGGTCCAGGGCGCCACCCCGGGAGGTGATCAGGACGTTGTCCACGGCCGGGTCGTCGAAGGCCCCGTCGTCCACGATGATGCTGGCCCGTCCGGCCTCGCCGATCGCCTGGTCCCCGCTGGTGGCCTCGGTGAGGCCGGCGGCGTTGCCACCGACGAAACACACCGCCACGAACACGACCCACAACGCGATCGCCCGCCACGGATGCTCGGCGCTCCACCGCGCCATCCGCACGGTCACCGGTCTGTTGCCCATCTCGCGTCCCCCTGTCACGTCGACCCCCTGTCAACGGTGCTGACGTTAGGGGCGTGACGAGGCGGTCACATCGGGGAACGGCCCCCGTCCGCCCCGGAGTCGGTCCGCCGGGGGCGGCGGGCCCGCCGGACGGGCATCAACCGCGATTCGGGCGTACGCCGGGGTGTGGCCCGGAGCGTCCGGCCGGGACCCGCCGGTGCCGACCCGGAGCCCACTCCGGGTCATCCCCGAAGGGCACCCCGAGGCCGGGGCTGGCAGCGCGGGCAGCTGTACGAGGAGCGGTTCATGAACGACTCGCGGCGGATCGGCGCACCGCACCGCCGGCACGGCTCGCCCTCCCGGCCGTAGGCGTTCAGTTCCCGGTCGAAGTAACCGCTCTCGCCGTTGACGTTGACGTAGAGGGCGTCGAAGCTGGTGCCGCCCTCCTTGATCGCCTCAGCGAGCACATCGCGGACGTGACCGAGCAGGCGCTGCGCGGCCGGGCCGGTCAGCGCGTCGGTGGGGCGGGCGCCGTGCAGCCCGGCGCGCCAGAGCGCCTCGTCGGCGTAGATGTTGCCCACGCCGGAGATCAGCGTCTGGTCGAGCAGGGCCCGTTTCACCTCGGTCCGCCGCCGGCGCAGCGCGGCGACGAACGCCGCGTCGGAGAACTCCGGGTCCATCGGGTCGCGGGCGATGTGCGCGATCTCCGCGGGGAGGTCCGCGCCGCCCTCGCTGACCGCGAGCCCGCCGAACGTGCGCTGGTCGACGAAGCGCAGCTCGGGCCCGTCGTCGGCGAACCGGAACCGCACCCGCAGGTGGGTCTCGTCGGGGGTGCCGGGCGGCTGGAGCAGCAACTGACCCGACATGCCGAGGTGCCCGATCACCGCGTCGCCGCTGTCCAGCGGGAGCCACAGGTACTTGCCGCGGCGGCGCACGTCCACGATGGTCCGGCCGGCGAGCACGTCGGCGAAGTGCGCGCCGCCGGGGACGTGCCGCCGGACGGCGCGCGGGTGTCGCACCTCGACCGAGGCGATCCGCCGGCCGGTGACCCACTGGGCCAGCCCCTGCCGGACGGTCTCCACCTCGGGCAGCTCAGGCACGACGTACACCCGTCTCGTGGCCACTCGGGGCCTCGGCGTCGCGGGCCTCGGTCGGGCCGCCGCCGTTGGCGGACGTCTGCCGCTCGGGCGGGGTCTGCTGCTCCGCCACGTCGGCCGGCATGGCCTGCGCCAGGTGGTCGGCCACCTCGGCCCGGGCCGCCTGCTCGGCGCTGTCGGGCGGCCCGAACGACTCGTCCTGGTCGGACCTGTTCTGCTGGTCCTGCTGGGCGTTCTGCTCGTGCTGGTCCGTGAGCATCCGCCAGGCCGCCTCGGCGGCCCGCTGCTCGGCCTCCTTCTTGCTGCGCCCCTCCGCGCCGCCGTACCGGTTGCCGGCCACCACGACCCAGGCGGTGAACGTCTTGAGGTGGTCCGGTCCGGTGCCCTCGATCCGGTACTCGGGCACGCCGAGACTGAGCGCGGCGGTCAACTCCTGGAGGCTGGTCTTCCAGTCCAGGGCGGCGCCCCGGCCGGCCGACTCGGCCATCAGCGGGTCGAAGAGCCGGTGGATCACGATCCCGGCGGTGTCCAGCCCGTACTGGAGGTAGATGGCGCCGAGCAGCGCCTCCAGGGTGTCGGCGAGGATGCTCGCCTTGTCCCGGCCACCGGTGGTCTCCTCGCCCTTGCCGAGCAGCAGGTACGCGCCGAGGCCGTCCGGGCCCAGGCCGCGGGCCACGTCGGCGAGCGCCCGCATGTTGACCACGCTCGCCCGCAGCTTCGCCAACTGCCCCTCGGGCAGGTCCGGGTGGTTGTGGAACAGCGCCGTGGTGATCACGACGCCGAGGACCGAGTCACCGAGGAACTCCAGCCGCTCGTTCGTCGGCAGGCCACCGTTCTCGTACGCGTACGAGCGATGGGTCAGCGCGCGTTCCAGCAGGTCCGGCTCCAGGCTGACGCCGAACGCGGCTTCCAGGTGACCGACGGACGCCCGCCGCCGCTTGTCGTTGCTCATGATGTGCGTACCTCGGTGTCGGTGGAACGGTCGGTGCGGTCCGTCGCGGCGTCGCCGTCGAGCAACGCGGAGACCAGTTCGGTGGCACGCCGTCGCCACAAATGGGCGGCGAGAGCGATGCCGGAGGCGACGTCGTCGGCGCGAGCGGAGCCGTGACAGACGACCACCGTCCCGGCGACGCCCAGCAGGGCGGCGGCCCGGGGCGCGCCGCCGACGACGGGCGGGCCGCCGGCCATCGCGTACGCGCCCTCGATCGCCTTGAGCAGCACGTTACCGGTGAAGCCGTCGGTCACCACCACATCGGCGCGCGCGCCGAGAGTCACGTCGTACCCCTCGACCAGGCCGACGTAGCGTGCCCCGCAGGGCAGCGGTTCGACGGCGAGCAGGGGGTCGGTGGCACGGCGTACCCGGTCGCCCTTGCCGGCCTCGGTGCCGACTGAGAGCAGGCCGACCCGCGGCGCGACGACCGAATGGGCCACCGCGGCGTACGCGGCGCCGAGCACGGCGTGCCGGGCCAGGGTGGCGGGGCGGGGCTCCAGCGAACCGCCGACGTCGAGCAGCACCACCGGCCCGGCGACCGCGGGCAGGGTGGCGACC
>NZ_JBFAPG010000634.1:0-2913 GCF_040675595.1 Micromonospora sp. NPDC049580 | reverse complement strand
CGGCCCAAGAACTCGCGCTCTGGTACGACGTGGGTGCCGGCACCGACTGGCTGCGGGCCCTGCCGATCGGCAACGGCCGGCTCGGCGCGATGGTGTTCGGCAACGTCGACACCGAGCGACTTCAGCTCAACGAGGACACGGTGTGGGCCGGCGGCCCGCACGACCCCAGCAACACCAGAGGCGCGGCCGCGCTGCCGGAGATCCGGCGACTGGTCAACGCGAACCAGTGGACGCAGGCCCAGGACCTCATCAACCAGACCATGATGGGCAACCCCGGCGGGCAGTTGGCCTACCAGACCGTCGGCAACCTCCGGCTCGCCTTCGGATCCGCCAGCGGAGCGTCCCAGCACAACCGCACGCTCGACCTGACGACCGCCACCGCCACGACGTCGTACGTCCTGGGTGGCATCCGTTATCAGCGTGAGGTCTTCGCCAGCGCGCCGGACCAGGTCATCGCGATGCGACTGACCGCCGACCGCACCAATTCGATCAGCTTCACCGCCACGTTCGACAGCCCTCAGCGCACGACGGTGTCCAGCCCGGACGGCGCCACGATCGGCCTCGACGGCGTCTCCGGCAGTCAGGAGGGCGTCACCGGGCAGGTCCGTTTCCTCGCCCTGGCCAACGCCACCGTCACCGGGGGCACCGTGTCCAGCTCCGGCGGCACCCTGCGGGTCACCAACGCGACAAGCGTGACCTTGCTCATCTCGATCGGCTCCAGCTACGTCAACTACCGCAACGTCGGTGGCGACTACGGGGGCATCGCGCGACAGCGCCTCAGCGCGGCGCGCGCCTACAGCTACGACCAGCTGCGCAGCCGGCACGTCGCCGACTACCAGGCGCTGTTCGGGCGGGTCACCATCGACCTGGGCCGCACCTCCGCCGCCGACCAGACGACCGACGTCCGCATCGCCCAGCACAACAGCGTCAACGACCCGCAGTTCTCCGCGCTGCTGTTCCAGTTCGGCAGGTACCTGCTGATCTCGTCGTCGCGACCCGGCACCCAGCCGGCGAACCTCCAGGGCATCTGGAACGACTCGCTGACCCCCTCGTGGGACTCGAAGTACACGATCAACGCCAACCTGCCGATGAACTACTGGCCGGCCAACACGACCAACCTGGCCGAGTGCCACAACCCGGTGTTCGACATGGTCCGCGACCTGTCGGTGGCCGGCGCCCGCACCGCCCAGGTGCAGTACGGCGCGGGCGGCTGGGTCACCCACCACAACACCGACGCGTGGCGGGCCACCGCCGTCGTGGACGGCGCGTTCTGGGGCATGTGGCAGACCGGCGGCGCCTGGCTGTCCACGCTGATCTGGGACCACTACCAGTTCAACGGTGACGTCGAGTTCCTGCGTACGAACTACCCGGCCATGAAGGGTGCCGCACAGTTCTTCCTCGACACGCTGGTGACCGAGCCGACCCTCGGCTATCTGGTGACCAACCCCTCGAACTCGCCGGAGCTCAGCCACCACGCGAACGCCAGCGTCTGCGCCGGCCCCACCATGGACAACCAGATCCTGCGTGACCTGTTCGACGCGTGCGCCCGCGCGAGCGAGATCCTCAACGTGGACAGCACCTTCCGGGCCCAGGTCCGCGCCACCCGGGACCGGCTCGCGCCGATGAAGATCGGCTCGCGGGGCAACATCATGGAGTGGCTCTACGACTGGGTGGAGACCGAGCCCAACCACCGGCACATCTCGCACCTGTACGGGCTGGCCCCCAGCAACCAGATCACCAAGCGCGGCACCCCGCAGTTGTTCGAGGCCGCCCGCCGTACGCTGGCGTTGCGCGGTGACGACGGCACGGGCTGGTCGCTGGCCTGGAAAATCAACTTCTGGGCGCGGATGGAGGAGGGCAAGCGGGCCCACGACCTGATCCGCTACCTCGCCACCACCGCCCGGCTCGCGCCCAACATGTTCGACCTGCACCCGCCGTTCCAGATCGACGGCAACTTCGGCGCCACCGCCGGCATCGCCGAGATGCTGCTCCAGAGCCACATCGGTGAGCTGCACATCCTGCCCGCGCTGCCGCCGGCCTGGCCCAGCGGACGGGTGACCGGCCTGCGGGGCCGCGGTGGGCACACGGTCGGCATCACGTGGGCGAGCGGCGCGGCCACCGAGGTGCTCGTCCGTCCGGACCGTGCCGGCACCGTCCGCCTGCGGTCGCGGTTCCTGACCGGCACCGTCAGCGTCGTCGACACCGCCGACGGGACGTCGCCCCGGGTCACCCGCGTCGAATCCGACCTGATCGAAGTCACCGTGCAGGCGGGACGCACCTACCGGGTGACCAGCACGGGTGTCGCCACGCCGACGCTGGAGCAGAGCTTCACCAACGCCGGCATCAGCAACGACAGCAACACCAACGTCGCAAACTTCGACGGCAACGGCGCCAGTCTCTCCGCGCAGGCCCTGGCGCAGGCCGGCGCCAGCCCGGGCAGCACGGTGAGCCGCAACGGAGTGACCTTCCGCTGGCCCAACGTCAGCCCCGGTACGGCCGACAACGCCATCGCCTCGGGCCAGACCATCGGCGTCAGCGGCACCGGCAGCACGCTCGGCTTCCTCCTGACCGGCACCTACGGCGCCGTGTCGGGAACAGGCACCGTGGTGTACGCCGACGGCACCCGCCAGACGTTCACGTTGAGCACGCCCGACTGGTACGGCGGGCCGCAGTCCGGGGCGACCGCCGCCATCGTGTCGGCCTACCAGAACCGGCCCAACAACGCCCGCCAGGCCACGGCGGCCTGCATCTACTACGTGGGCGTGGCGTTGCAGAGCAAGGCGGTGACCCAGGTCGTGTTGCCCAACATCAGCGCACGGGCCGCGGCGAACGTGCCGACCATGCACGTCTTCGCCATCGCGATCGGGTCCTGACCTTTCGCCTCGCCACCTCCCCGGCGCTGAACGTCGGGGA
>NZ_JBFAPG010000633.1:0-2932 GCF_040675595.1 Micromonospora sp. NPDC049580 | reverse complement strand
CCATCGTGGTGGCCACCGCCGTGCGTAACTCCTGGGTTTCCCTGAAACGGTCTGCGCGGGCTCAGGGCAGTCGCGTCAGGCCGGCGCCGGACAGCAGGTGCACGGTGCCGGGCGGGGTCGGGTCGCCGCCGAGCCGCAGGAAGGCCGCACCCGCCGCCTCCGGCGTCAGCACCGGGCGCATGGGCTCGACGAACGTCTCGGGCGGGACGCCGGCGCGCTCGGCGTACGCGTCGACCGCCGCCCGGCCGAGGCCGGTTTCCGGAGTGAGCTGCGGCAGCACCGTGTGGAACGTGATGTCCAGCCCGGCACGTGCGGCCTCCTGGGCCGCGTAGTCGGCGAGGAAGCGTACTGTCGCTTTGCCTCCGGCGTAGCCGCCGCTGAGCACGGAGCCCTTCAGCGCGGCGCCGCTGCTGGTCACGATGACCCGGCTGCCGGGCGCCAGGGGCTGCCGCAACACCTGACGCAGCCAGAGGAACGCGATGCGCACGTCGGTGTTCCAGGGGGTGGAGAACGACTCCCAGGTCTGCTCCGTCAGCGGACGCAGCACGGGTGCGGCGCCGGCTACCAGGGCGAGGACGTCCGGCGGGTTCCGGCGGAGGACGTCGAGGCTGGCCGGGTCGGTGGCGTCCGCGTCGACCAGGCTCAGGTTGCCGTGCGCGTCGGCCAGGGCGGCCAGCGGTGCGGTGTCCCGCGACAGGGCGGTCACCGTCGCGCCAGCCGCCAGGAACGCCTCGGTCACCCCACGGCCGAGGCCACGGCTCGCGCCGACCACGAGCACCTTCCGATCGGACCAGTAACTCATCTCGTCCACCATTCGTGATGCCGTCGGTCAATTGGTCACCGTAAAGCTACGATCCTGGTCGAGCCCGATCTTCTTTCAGAATGCGCGGTTCCGCACGACGCTCTGATGTGTCTTTTCCGGCCGACGCCCAGGGGTTAACGTGACTTCCTGAATTCCCGGCAACGACCTTCAGCGCTTCATGCAGCCGCCCGTTTGCGCCATCCGCTTCCCCGCGGGGGCACGATGGGGCCGTACCAGGAGGAGACCCCGTGCAGACAACCGAGACGTCACACCGAACCGATCTGACGAAGAGGGCGGCCGACATTGTCCCGGTGCTCCGGAAGAATTCGTTGTGGCAGGAGGAGAACCGCCGGCTCGCCGACGAGAGTGTCGAGGCCATGACGGCTGCCGGAATCTTCCGCATGCGTACCGCGGCGCGCTTCGGCGGGTACGAGGTGGACGCCCACACACTGCTGGACGTCGGCATCGAGCTGGGTCGCGGCGACGGCGCCGCGGCGTTCGACGTCGCCGCCTGGTGGATCACCTCGTGGAACGTCGGCCTGTTCCCGGACGAGGTGCAGGACGAGATCTTCGCGGACCCGGACGCCCGGATCAGTGGGACGCTGGCGCTCAACGGCACCGGAGTCCCCAAGGACGGCGGCATCGTGGTCAACGGTGAGTGGGCGTTCAACAGTGGCGCCGCGCACAGCGGGTGGAAGCTGCTCTCCACCCTGCTCATCCCGTCCGAGGGCGAGCCCGAGCCGGTGATGGCAGTGGTGCCGATGAGCGCGCTGCGCATCGTGGACGACTGGCACGTGTCCGCGCTCTCCGGGACCGGCAGCGTCAGGGCCGTCGCGGAGGATGTCTTCGTGCCCGGCGCCAACGTCATGCGGATCGCCGCGTTCACCGCCGGCGAGTACGCGTCCGAGCGCAACCGGGACCTGCCGATGTTCCAGTCGCCACTGGTCGCGGCGGTGGCGGCGTCGACCTCCGGCAAGATGATCGGCATGGCGCGTGCTGCCGAGGAGCAGTTCTATGCCCGGATCAACGAACGGCCCATCTCCAACACCAACTACGAGCGCCAGGCGGACGCGCCGATCACGCACCTGCAGGCGGCCGACGCCGCCCTCAAGATCGACGAGGCCGAGGGGCACGCGCGCAGGCTCGCCACGTTGGTGGACGAGCGCGGTCTGACGCGGGAGCCGTGGACGGTCCGCGACCGCGCGTACGCCAGGGCCGTGGCGGGTCGTGTGCCGCAGCTGACCGCCGAGGCGGTCGACATCCTGGCCGGCGCGTGTGGCGCATCGTCGATCTACACGCGGGAGCCGATCCAGCGGATCCGGCGCGACGTCCGCGCGGTCACCCTGCACGCTCTGCATCTGCCGACGACCACGATGGAGCTCTACGGCCGGGTGCTGTGCGGCCTGGAGCCCAACACGTTCTTCATCTGATCGGTCCACCAGCTCGCGGATGTCCACCGATACGTCGGTGGGCATCCGCGCGCGCGTACACGGATGCGTCCGGCGACCCGGTCCGAGCCGGCACCGACTTCCATCGCTGGCGGGACCAGGCGGCCGGCACTTCTCGGACGTTGCGCCCTGTCGGCCCGGCGCACGCTGGAAGACGCCAGGACGGCGCGGATCCGGCCACGATGGTCATCAGTTGCCATCGATCGACGACCGACGGAAGTGGGTAGCAGATGACCACCAACACACAAGCTCCGGTCCTGGACGGATCGGACCAGGCGGCGATCGGCGCCGTGTCGGCCCGGATGGTGAAGGCCTGGGCGGCCCATGACGCCGACGCCTTCGCCGACCTGTTCGCCGAGGACGGCACGCTCATCCTGCCGGGCGTGTACGTGAAGGGCCGCACGGCCATTCGCGACTACATGGCGGATGCCTACCAGGGCGTGTACGCCGGCACGACCGTCACCGGGAAGCCGATCGACGTCAAGCCCCTCGGGCCCGGCGCGGTCGCGTTGTTGACCGTCGGCGGGGTGATCGCGGCCGGGAGCACCGACCTGGCCTCCGCGGACGCCATCCGGGCCTCGTGGATCCTCGTCAAGCGGGACGACGCCTGGGTGCTCTCGGTCTACCAGAACTGCCCGCGTGACCCAGCCTGAGTAGCACGTTCTGAGGGCCGGCCAGCTGG
>NZ_JBFAPG010000632.1:0-2942 GCF_040675595.1 Micromonospora sp. NPDC049580 | reverse complement strand
GCAGCACCTGCCCGGGGACCCGACGACCGCTCAGGTCACTTGTTGAAAGCGTCCTTGATCTTGCTGCCGGCATCCTTCGTGTTCTGCCCGGCCTGCTTGGCGCGCGCGTCACCCTGCTGGCTCGCGCCCGCACCACGCATCGACTCGTTGTCGGTCATATCGCCGACGCGCTCCCTCGCGGCGCCGGCCATCTGCTCAACCTTGTTCTTTGCCTTCTCGGTGAAGCTCATCGCGCCTCCTCGGTCTGGCGGTTGTCGAGGCTCGGTTGCCCGGTTTCCCGGTGCCGAAACCGGTGGTGCCGGTCGGCACACCCTGTAAGGCATCCTAGGAAGATAGGTTGAGAGAGGGCGGCACTGGCCGCCCCGGCGCGATGGTTAACTGGCCGCATGGGAGAGCTCCTGCTGATCCGGCACGGCGAGACCACCTGGAGCGCCAGCCTGCGGCACACCTCGTACACCGATCTGGAGCTGACCCCCGACGGCGAGCGACAGGCCCGCACCCTCGCCGCGTTCCTGGCCGGCCGGCGCTTCGTCAGCGTCCTGGCCAGTCCCCGCTCCCGAGCGCTGCGCACCGCGCAGCTGGCCGGGCTCACCGTCGACCACGTCGACGAGGACCTCAGCGAGTGGAACTACGGCGAGTACGAGGGCCGCACCACCGTCGACATCCACGACGACCCGCACTGGAACATCTGGACCGACGGCTGCCCCGGCGGGGAGTCACCCGCGCAGGTGGGCGACCGGCTCGACCGGGTACTGGCCCGCGTCACCCCGCTGCTCGACCGCGGCACCGTGGCGCTGGTCGGCCACGCGCACAGCCTGCGGGTGCTCGGCGCCCGCTGGATCGGGCTGCCCCCGTCCGCCGGCGGACGGCTGCGCCTGGACACCGCCACGGTCAGCGCGCTGGGTCACGAGCACGGCCGGCAGGTCATCCTGCGGTGGAACCAGCCGGCTCCTCCGGCACCCGGGACCGCGACCGACTCGGTGCCCCAGCACTGATCTTCGGCGGCCGGTTCTCGTACGGGGTGGACAGCACCACAGTCGTCCGGGTCGTCACGTTCGCCGAGGTGCGGATCTCCTGCAGCACCCGCTCCAGGTCCGCCGGGCTGGCCACCCGCACCAGCAGCAGGTAGAAGTCCTCCCCCGCAACCGAGTAGCACGAGTCGATCTCCGGCAGGTGGGCCAGCCGCTCCGGCGCGTCGTCCGGCTGCGACGGGTCGAACGGCCGGATCGCCACGAACGCGGTCAACGGCAGGTCCAGCGCCTCGAACGACACCCGGGCGGCGTACCCCTTGAGCACCCCGCGCTGCTCCAGCCGGCGCACCCGCTGGTGCACGGCGGACACCGACAGCCCCACCTTCTCGGCCAGGTCGGTGTACGACAGACGGCCGTCAGCGGTCAGCGCGGCGACGATGGCGCGGTCGATCTCCTCCACGGCGAGCAACCTACCGGGAAATCGGCGCGACGGCGACGACGAACGCCGCGCTGGCCCGCCGTCTCAGCTCTTGGCGAGCGCCCGGGAGATCACCAACCGCTGGATCTGGTTGGTGCCCTCCACGATCTGCAGCACCTTCGCCTCGCGCATGTACCGCTCGACCGGGTGGTCGGCCACGTAGCCGGCGCCGCCGAGCACCTGCACGGCGTCGGTGGTCACCCGCATCGCCATGTCGGTGGCGAAGAGCTTCGCCTTCGCCGCCTCGATCGAGTACGGACGCCCCGCGTCGCGCAGCCGGGCCGCCGCCAGGGTCAGCGCGCGGGCGGCGGAGATCTGGGTGGCCGCGTCGGCGAGCAGGAAGCCGAGGCCCTGGAAGTCGATGATGGACCGGCCGAACTGCTGTCGCTCCCGGGCGTAGCCGACCGCGTAGTCGAGCGCGGCCTGGGCCAGCCCGACCGCGCAGGCGGCGATGCCCAGTCGACCCGAGTCCAGCGCGGACATCGCGATCGTGAAGCCCGCCCCCTCGCCACCGACCAGCCGGTCGGCCGGCACCCGCGCCTCCTCGAACGCGATCTGCGCCACCGGCGAGGACCGCAGCCCCATGGTCCGCTCGGCGGCCTGCGGCGCGATGCCGGCGGTGCCCGCGTCGGCGACCAGGCAGGAGATGCCCTTCGGGCCAGGCCCGCCGGTGCGGCAGAAGACGTTGTAGAAGTCGGCCACCTGGGCGTGCGTGATCCACGCCTTGGTGCCGGAGACGACGTACGCGTCGCCGTCGCGCACCGCCCGGGTGCTCAACGCCGCCGCGTCCGAGCCACCCTGCGGCTCGGAGAGGCAGTACGCGCCGAGCAGCTCGCCGCCGAGCATGTCGGGCAGGAGCTTGCGCTGCTCGGCGCTGCCGAACGCGGCGACCGGGTAGCAGCTCAGGGTGTGCACGCTGACCGCCTCGGCGACCGCCAGCCACCGGCTGGCCAGGATCTCCAGCACCTGCAGGTACACCTCGTACGGCTGCGCCGCGCCGCCGTGTTCCTCGGCGTAGGGCAGGCCGAGCAGGCCGGCGCGGCCGATGGTGCGCAGCACCTCGCGGGGGAACTCGGCGCGTTCCTCGAAGCTCGCGGCCTTCGGCGCGAGCTCGCGGTCGGCCAGCTCGGTGGCGAGGTCCAGCAGGTCGTGGGCCTCGTCGGTGGGGAGGATCCGGTCGACAGTCATAGCGCGATGAGCTCCGTGGGGGTGGTGTTGAGCCGCTGCACGCCGTCCGTCGTGCAGACGACGATGTCCTCGATGCGGGCGCCGTGCCGGCCCGCGAGGTAGATGCCCGGTTCGATGGAGAACGCCATGCCGGCCTCCAGGGGCCGGTCGTTGCCGGCCACCAGGTAGGGCTCCTCGTGACCGTCCAGGCCGATGCCGTGCCCGGTGCGGTGCAGGAAAGCGTCGCCGTAACCGGCGGCGGCGATCGGCTCCCGGGCCGCCGCGTCGGCCGCCGCGCCGGTGATCCCGGGACGCACCGCCGCCAC
>NZ_JBFAPG010000631.1:0-2943 GCF_040675595.1 Micromonospora sp. NPDC049580 | reverse complement strand
GATCGGGCGACCCGCCGGCCGGAGGGGTCGAACGGCTACAGGGTGCGCGCCAGCCGATCGGCGAGCGTACGGGTGAACCGGGCAGGGTCGGCCAGCTCACCGCCCTCGGCGAGCACCGCCAGGCCGTACAGCAGCTCGGCGGTCTCGGTCAGGGTCTCGGTGGAGTCGCCCTGCTCGTGAGCCTTGCGCAGCCCGGTGACCAGCGGGTGACCGGGGTTGATCTCCAGGATGCGCTTGGCCGAGGGGACGTCGTGCCCCATCGCCCGGTACATCTTCTCCAGCGTCGGCGTGAGGTCGTGCGCGTCGCCCACCACACAGGCCGGTGAGGTGGTCAGCCGCGACGAGAGGCGGACCTCCCGGACGCTGTCGGCGAGGGTGGTGCCCAGCCACTCCACCAGCGCGGCGAACTCCTGCCGCTGCTGCTCGCGCTCGGCCTCGGCCTGCTGCTTCTCCTCGTCGGTGTCCAGGTCGACCTGGCCCTTGGCGATCGAGCGCAGCGGCCGGCCATCGTACTCGCCGACCCGCTCGACCCACACCTCGTCGACCGGGTCGGTGAGCAGCAGCACCTCGTGGCCCTTGGCCCGGAACGCCTCCAGGTGCGGGGAGTTCTCGATGGTGGCGCGGGAGTCGCCGGTGGCGTACCAGATGTCGCTCTGGCCGTCCTTCATGCGCGCGACGTAGCCGGCCAGGTCGGTGGGCTCCGCCGCGTCGTGGGTGGAGGCGACCGACAGGATCTCCAGCAGGGAGTCCCGGTTGTCGGTGTCGTCGATCAGCCCTTCCTTGACCACGGCGCCGAACTCGGTCCAGAAGGTGCGGTAGCGCTCGGGGTGGTTGGCCTTGAGGTCCTTGACCGTGGCGAGGACCTTGCGGACCAGGCGGCGGCGGACGATCTGGATCTGCCGGTCCTGCTGGAGGATCTCGCGGGAGATGTTCAGCGACAGGTCGTGCGCGTCGACGACGCCCTTGACGAAGCGCAGGTAGGTGGGGACCAACGCCTCGCAGTCGTCCATGATGAACACGCGCTTGACGTAGAGCTGGACGCCGCGCCGGCCCTGCGGGGAGAAGAGGTCCAGCGGGGCGTGACTGGGCAGGAACAGCAGCGCCTCGTACTCGAAGGTGCCCTCGCCCTTCATGTGCACGACCTCGAGCGGGTCGGCCCAGTCGTGGCTGACGTGCTTGTAGAACTCGTTGTACTCGGCGGCGTCGACCTCGTCGCGGGGCCGGGCCCAGAGCGCCTTCATGGAGTTGAGGGTCTGCACCTCGCTGGTGGCGGCCTCGCCGTCGGCGCCGGGACGCTCGACGCGCATCCGGATCGGCCACGCGATGAAGTCGGAGTACCGCTTGACGATCTCGCGGATGGTCCACTCGGCGGTGTAGTCGTGCAGGTTGTCCTCGGTGTCGGCCGGCTTGAGGTGCAGGGTCACCGCGGTGCCCTGCGGCGCCTCCTCGACGGCCTCGATCGAGTAGGTGCCCTCGCCGGTGGACTCCCAGCGGGTGCCGCCGGTCTCGCCGGCCTTGCGGGTCAGCAGGGTGACCCGGTCGGCGACCATGAACGCGGCGTAGAAGCCGACGCCGAACTGCCCGATCAGGTCCTGCGAGGCGCGGGCGTCGGCGGACTCGCGCAGCTGGCGCAGCAGTTCGGCGGTGCCGGACTTGGCGATCGTGCCGATCAGCCGGACCACCTCGTCGCGGGTCATCCCGATGCCGTTGTCCCGCACGGTAAGCGTGCGGGCGTCCCGGTCGACCTCGATGGCGACGTGCAGGTCGTCGGTGTCGGCGACGAGATCCTTGTCGACGAGCGTCGCCAGCCGCAGCTTGTCCAGGGCGTCGGACGCGTTCGAGATGAGTTCCCGCAGGAAGACGTCCTTGTTCGAGTAGATCGAGTGGACGACCAGCTGGAGGAGCTGACGCGCCTCGGCCTGGAACTCCAACGTCTCGGCCTGGTTGCTCACACCGTCTCCCTTCTCGGCTCGTGCGGAGGTTCGCGCAAAGGATACGAGTCGTCACCGCCGCGGTCGTGCCCGCGTCCGGGTCGTATTCCCGATCCGCGGGGTGCCCGCGGTGACATAGCTGACTTTGCTCGACAGAAGTCAGCCAGATAGCGTTCCGGTCAGCAATCGACCGCGCGCCTTCTCGGCCAGCCACGAACCTGGAGCACTCCCATGAAGATCGCTGGAAGCACCGCCCTCGTCACCGGCGCCAACCGGGGCTTCGGCCGCCACCTCGCCGCCGAACTCGTCGCCCGGGGCGCGACCGTCTACGCCGGCGCCCGCAACCCCGACTCCGTCGACCTGCCCGGCGTGACGCCGGTCCGGCTGGACATCACCGACCCCGATTCGGTGGCCGCCGCCGCGAAGCTGGCCGGCGACGTGAACCTGCTGATCAACAACGCCGGCATCGACACCGGAACCGACCTCCTCGACGGCGACCTCACGCTCGTCCGCCGGGAGCTGGAGACCCACTACCTCGGCACCCTGTCGGTGGTCCGGGCCTTCGCGCCGGTCATCACCGGCAACGGCGGCGGGACGATCCTCAACGTGCTCTCCGTGCTGTCCTGGGTCAACTTCCCCAACGCCGGGGCGTACGGCGCCGCGAAGTCGGCCGAGTGGGCGATGACCAACGCGCTGCGCGTGCAGCTCGCCGAGCGGGGCGTCCGGGTCGCCGGCCTGCACGTCGGCTACATGGACACCGACATGACCGCCGGGGTCACCGCCCCGAAGTCCGACCCGGCGGCGATCGCCCGGATCGGCATCGACGGCATCGAGGCCGACGCGTACGAGATCGTCACCGACGAGATCAGCCGGCAGGTGCAGGCCGGGCTCGCCGGCGGGGTCGCCGCGCTCTACCAGTACATGTTGAACTTGGGCATCGCGATGTAGTCCTTGAACCGCCCCGGCACCGGCTGCCAGTTGGCGTGGATCACGCCGAGCGCCGCGTAGCAGT
>NZ_JBFAPG010000630.1:0-2944 GCF_040675595.1 Micromonospora sp. NPDC049580 | reverse complement strand
CATGTGGCAGTTCCGGGTGATGTTGCCGCCGGCGTGCAGGATGTCGACGAACCAGCCACAGCCGCCCTTGCCGGGGTACCCGTCCACGTCGCAGCGCCTCGGTGACGACCATCCCGTACGTCTCGCCCCGCGACGGCAGCACCAGCAGGTCGGCGGCGGCGTACGCGGCGTCGAGCGCCGGGCCGGTCAGCGGGCCCGCCAGCCGGACCCGTTCCGACAGGCCGGCGCCGGCGAGCCGGTCGCGGAGTCGGTGCACCAGTTCGGGTTCCCGGGTCAGCGTGCCGGCGCAGACCAGCGTCCAGGGCATCTCGGCCAGCACGCACAGGGCGTCGACCAGCACGTCGTGGCCCTTGTGGCGGGTGACCGCGGCGACGCAGAGGAGTCGGTGGCCGGCTGCCGAGCCGGGGGGCGCCGGCGGTGCGGGCGTCACCCCCGGCGGCGCGACCCGGACGCGGTCGGCCGGCAACCCGTGGTGGGCCAGCAGGCGACGGCGGGTCCACTCGCTGGTGGCGACGACCGCTCGCGCGGTGGCCAGCGCCCGGCCCTCGGCCTCGTCGTTCAAAGGCATGTGCACCAGGAGGACGAGGCGCAGCCGTGTCGCGTGCGGGGCGAGCAGGTCCGGCACCGTCGAGGCGATCAGGCCGTCGACGAGCACCACGGCGTCGTCCGGCGCGGTGGCCAGCAGCCGGGCCAGCGCCGCGAGCGCCGCCGGGTCGGGGTGCGGCCACGCTCCGGGCACCGAATGCTCGTGCACCACCCAACCGCGCTCGCCGAGCCCGGCGCAGACCCGCCGGTCGTACGTGTTGCCGCCGCTGGGCGCTGCCGGGTCGTCGATGTCGCCGGGCAGGACGACGTGCACCGTACGGCGGTGCGGGCCGACGACCCCGGCGGCGTGGGCCGGCGTCGGCTGGCCCGCGTCGATCACAGCGACCGCTCGTAGCTGGCCCAGGCGACGTGTGACTCGTGCAGGGTGACGGTGATGCCGGCCAGCTCACGCGCCCCGGCGCCCAGCTCACCGGCGTGCACCCGCTCGGCCAGGCGGTCGGCGACGGTACGGGCCAGCACCTCGGTGGTGGTGTTCATCCCGGCGAACGCGGGCTCGTCGTCGAGGTTGCGGTAGGACAGCTCGCCGACCACGGCGCGCAGCTGCTCGGTGGCCAGCCCGATGTCGACGACGATGCCGTCGGCGTCCAGGTCGGGCCGGCGGAACGTCGCGTCCACCACGAACGTCGCCCCGTGCAGGCGCTGAGCCGGGCCGAACACCTCGCCCCGGAAACTGTGGGCGATCATCATGTGATCCCGAACGGTCACGCTGAACACGGTCACTCCCCGTCGTCGTAGCTGATGAGGTGGCAGAGCGCGGGCAGGTCACCCGTGCTCAGTTGGGCGAGTACGTCGGGCAGTTCGGTGAACCGGGACGCGCCGGTGATCAGCGCGTCGAAGGCCGGGTCGTCGAGCAGGTCCAGGGCCAGCGCCAGCCGATCGGCGTAGCTGCGGCGGCCCCGCCGCGCGGGCGCGACCATGCCGACCTGGCTGCTGCGCACGGTGAGCCGTCGGGAGTGGAACGCCCCGCCCAGCGACACCTGCACCGGGCGGTCGCCGTACCAGCTCAGCTCGATCACCGTGCCCTCGGGCGCGAGCAGGTCCAGCGCCTGTTGCAGCCCGGCGGACGTGGCGCTGGCGTGCACGACCAGGTCCCGGTCGCCGGTCGCGTCGCCCGGCCGGGCGAACCGCACACCGAGCGCCCCGGCTACCCCGACCCGGCGCGCGTCGGTGTCGATCAGCTCGACGTCCACACCGGGGAAACGCGCCAGTAGCGCTGCGACGCAGCAGCCGACCATGCCCGCGCCGACCACGCTGACCCGGTCGCCGACCAGGGGCGCGGCGTCCCACAGGGCGTTCACGGCGGTCTCCACCGTGCCGGCGAGCACGGCGCGGGCGGGCGGCACGTCGTCCGGCACCGGCACCACTGCCGTCGCCGGCACGACGTACGCGCTCTGGTGCGGGTGCAGGCAGAACACCGTACGCCCGAGCAACTCCGGCGGGCCCTGGTCGACCACGCCGACGCTGAGGTAGCCGTACTTCACCGGGCCGGGGAAGTCACCCTCCTGGAACGGGGCGCGCATCGCCGCGTACTGGTCGGCGGGCACCCGGCCGGCAAACACCAGCGTCTCGGTGCCCCGGCTGACCCCGGAGTAGCGGGCTCGCACCAGCACCTCGTCCGGCCCCGGGACGGGCAGCGACACCGGCCGGATCTCCGCCGCGCCGGGCTCGCGCACCCAGCAGGCGTACGCCTCGCGGATCACCCTCGCACACCTCACCTTTTGTCCCGGTCGAACCGAACGGCCCTGATTTCCGTGTTCCCTGTCGGGGTCGTCGATCATAAACACGGAGGTACGGTGCCCACAGTTCGAAGCGGTCCGGTGATCGGGCTGAGCGCGCAGTTGGTCGTGCTGGCGGCGCTGGCCGCCACCGTGGGTCTGAGCACGGCGGGCTGGCTGGCCGGGGCCGGCTACGCGGCGCTCACCTGCCTCGCGTTGAGCCGGGGCCTGCACCTGTCCGGCGCGTCGCGGCTCGGCCCCGCCGACCGGGTGACGCTGGCCCGGGCCGTCCTGGTCGGCGCGGTCACCGCGCTGGTGGTGGACTCGTTCGGCCACCCGACGCCGGTGGGGCTGCTGGTCGCGCTGAGCACGGTGGCCCTGCTGCTGGACGCGGTGGACGGTCAGGTCGCCCGGCGCACCGGCACGGTCAGCGCGCTCGGGGCCCGCTTCGACATGGAGGTCGACGCGTTCCTCATCCTGGTTCTCAGCGTGTACGTCGCCCCGGCGGCCGGGAGCTGGGTGCTGGCCATCGGCGCGATGCGGTACGTCTTCGTCGCGGCCAGCGCCGTGCTGCCCTGGCTGCGCGGCGCGTTGCCGCCGCGCTACTGGCGCAAGGTGGTGGC
>NZ_JBFAPG010000629.1:0-2945 GCF_040675595.1 Micromonospora sp. NPDC049580 | reverse complement strand
CCAGCTCAGGCGCTGTCGCGGGTCACCAGGGCGGACGGGAAGAGCGTCGCCGGCGCGGCCGGGCGGCCGGCCAGCACGGCGGTGGCCGCCGCGGTGGCGATCCGGCCCACGGGGTGGCTCGCGGTGGTCAACGCCGGCGCGGTCATGCCGGCCAGCGGGATGTCGTCGAAGCCGGCCACCGCGACGTCACCAGGCACCCGCACACCGCCCTCGCGGAGCGCCGCGATGACCCCGAGCGCGGTCTCGTCGCTGATCGCGTAGATCGCATCGACGTCCGGCCAGCGGCGCAGCGCCTCGCCGGCCGCCGCCCGGCCACGCGCCGCCGTGAAGTCCCCGTCGACCACCCGCTCGGGTAGGCCGGCCTGGCGCATCAGGTGGCGGTACGCCTGCACGGGGCGCTGCGAGCACGGCAGCCACGCCGGACCGGTCACCATCGCGATCCGGCGGCGGCCCGTCGCGTACAGGTGGCGCAGCACCGCGCCGGCGCCAGCGGTGTTGTCGACGTCGAACGACGGCACCACGGCCGAGCCGATGCCGATCGAGGCGACCCGGCCGTGCAGCGAGCGGGGTACGGCGTCCAGCAGGGCCTCGGTGGTGTTGACCAGCACGACGCCGCACACGCTGCGGTCGGCGGCGAGCCGGTCCAGGCCGCGTGGGTCGCCCAGCGGCAGCCAGTGCAGCGCCACCCCGACGCCGGCCGGCGCGCACACCCGGGCGGCCGAGCCGACCACCCGGTGGACGTACGGGTCGTCCAACACCGCCGCGCTGGTCCCCGCGACGGCCACCACCAGACGTACGCCGCCGCCGCGCACCAGCGCGCGGGCGGCCGGGTTGGGCACGTAACCCAACTGGTCGGCGGCCGTCACCACGCGCTCCCGAGCGGCCGGTGAGGCGAACCCCGTCCCGGCGATCACCCGCGAGGCCGTGGACCGGGACACCCCGGCGGCCCGGGCGACGTCCTCCAGAGTGGCTGGCCGGTGTGCCGCTGCCGTCATCGTGCCCTCCCCCCGGCGCCCGCCCGGGGCGGGCGTACGCCTGCCAGGAATCATCCCCCGGCCTGCGCGTCTCCGGTAAGGGGCCAACCCGCTTGTGGTGGTAGCGCTCTCAGGTGTGCGATCGTGCCAGGAGAGATCACCCCGAGGAAGAGGACCCAGCCCTGTGAGCGCCCCCACCAGCCCGGCCGTCGCCCCGGACACCACCGTTCCGGCGCGGATCGTCCGGCTCGCCCGCAACGGCGTCGCCGTCACCTTCACCCTGAACGGCCTGGCCGTCGGCAGCTGGTTCTCCCGGGTGCCGGCCGTCCGCGAGGCGCTGGACCTCTCCGCCGGGCGCCTCGGCCTCCTGCTGCTGGCGATGAGCGTGGGCGCGCTGCTCGCCATGCCGACCTCCGGGCTGCTCGCCCAGCGCCTCGGCTCGGCCCGCACCGTGACGATCGCCACCGTGCTGGTCGCGGTCGGCCTGATCGTGGCCGGGCTGGGCGCGACGGTCGCCGGGTCGTCCGTCGTCGTCGGTCTGGGGCTGGTCGCCTTCGGCTACGGCTCCGGCGCCTGCGACGTGGCGATGAACGTCGAGGGCGCCACGGTGGAGCGGCGGTTGGGGCGTACCGTCATGCCCCGCTTCCACGCGGCCTGGAGTCTCGGGTCGGTGGCCGGCGCGGGCCTCGGCGCCGGAGCCGCCCGCCTGGACGTGCCGGTCGGCGCGCACCTCGCCGCGGTGGCGGTGGTGGTGCTCGTCGGCACCGTGCTCGCCTCCCGGATGTTCCTGCCCCAACCGGCCGTCGACCCGGGCAACCAGACGGCGGACACCAGCCCGGCCGGCCGCCGCCGGGCCCAGCTCGCCGCCTGGCGGGAGCCGCGCACCCTGCTCATCGGGCTGTTCGTGCTGGTGGCCGCGTTCGCGGAGGGCAGCGCCAACGACTGGCTGGCGGTCGCTTTCGTGGACGGCCGGGACCTGAGCGAGGCGGCCGGAGCGGCGGTCTTCGGCGTGTTCGTCGTCGGTATGACCATCGGGCGCACCGCGGGCACCATCGCGCTGGACCGCTGGGGTCGGGTGCCGGTGCTCAGCGGCACCCTGCTGCTCGCCGCTGCCGGCGCCGGCCTGGCCGTGCTGGCCGGCTCGGGGCCGGTGGCCATCGTCGGCGTCGCGTTGTGGGGCCTCGGCGCGTCGCTGGGCTTCCCGGTCGGCATGAGCGCGGCGGCCGACGAGGAGGCGCACGCGGCGGTGCGGGTCAGCGTGGTCGCGGTGATCGGCTACACGGCCTTTTTGGGCGGGCCGCCGCTGTTGGGCCTGCTCGGTGACCACGTCGGCACCCTGCGGGCGCTGCTGGTGGTGCCGCTGCTGCTCCTGCCGACGCTGGCGCTGGTGCCGGCGCTGCGCCCGCCGCGAGCCGACGAGCAGGCTCCGACAGCAGCCGACGAGCAGGCTCCGGCAGCACAGAAAAACTAACCCGGATCGCGGCGTGGCGGTATCGGGTGCGCGGCCGAGTGCGTCGCGCGCCCGCGCTGGCTACGGTCGCCCGATGCCAACCGACGAGATCACCGCCGCCGCGGCGGGCAGCTGGACCCTGGGCGACCGCACCGTGCACCGGATGGGCTTCGGCTCGATGCGGATCACCGCGAACCCCGACCGCGAGCGTGCGATCGCGCTGCTGCGCCGCGCCGTGGAGTGGGGCGTCAACCACATCGACACGGCCGCGTTCTACGTCTCGCCCGGCGGAACCCTGCGGGTGGGCACCGGCCCCGCCCGGTACGCCACCGAGCTGATCCGCGCGGCGCTCGCCCCGTACCCCGAGGATCTGGTCATCGCCACCAAGGTCGGCTTCGGCTACGACCCGGTGACCGGATTCAGCGAGGCGGAAACCCCGGCGCAGCTGCGCGCCCAGGTCGAGGAGAACCTGCGACGCCTCGGCCGCGACCGGCTGGACGTGGTGAACCTGCGGCTCGGCC
>NZ_JBFAPG010000628.1:0-2946 GCF_040675595.1 Micromonospora sp. NPDC049580 | reverse complement strand
CTCGTCGTGGCGTACGCGGTGGTGTCCACCATCCTGGCGGTCTTCGCCACCTTCATCGCGGCGGCCTCGGCGACCGTCGTCGGAGCGCCCGCCGCGGCGTCCGCCGAGGCGACGGCGACCTCGTTCGCCGCCTCGGCGCTCAGCTTCCTGAAGGGGATCGAGGCGATGGCCGAGGCGATCGCCACCGGCGGAGCGGCGGCCATCGCGGGCGCCGCCTCGTTCGACGTCGGCACCCAGCTCGGCACCGGCGACACCGAGGTGCTCAAGGATCTGGTCCAGGCCACCGTCGACGGGCTCGACAACGTGGCCGCCGGGTTCCTGTCGAAGTGGGAGCGCGACTTCGTCGGCTACGGCATCCACAGCGGCGCCCGGCACGCCGTGGGTTCCCCGACCGGGCCGGGCTACCTCATCTACGGCGGTGGGACCCAGGTCGCGCCGGCCGGTTCGGACGGCGACGGGGACACCGTCTGGGGCACCTCGGGCGTCGTGGACAACCTGTGGGCGCGGCTGTTCGGGGGCGACGCCTGGAACCACTGAGCGAGCCGGGACGACACCCGTCCCCCGACGCCGCGTTCACTCCCAGCGGTTGCCGGTGAGCTTCTCGTAGACCTCGACGTAGCGGGCGCGGGTCGCCTCGACGACCTCGGCGGGCACGTCCGGCGCCGGAGGCAGCTTGTTCCAACCACTGCCCGTGGCCCAGTCCCGCACGTACTGCTTGTCGTAGGAGAACTGCACCCGGCCCGGCTGGTACGACTCGGCCGGCCAGAACCGCGACGAGTCGGAGGTGAGCAGCTCGTCGGCGAGCACCAGGGTGCCGTCCGGCGCCCAGCCCAGCTCGATCTTGGTGTCGGCGACCAGGATGCCCCGGTCGGCGGCCAGCTCGGCGCCCCGCCGGTAGACGTCGATGGTGATCTGTCGCAGCCGCTCGGCGGTCGCCTCGCCCACCTTGTCCACCACGTCGGTGTACGTGATCGGCTCGTCGTGCTCGCCGGCCGGCGCCTTGCTCGACGGCGTGAAGATCGGCTCGGGCAGGATCGACGCCTCGCCGAGCCCGCGCGGCAGCGGTACGCCGGAGACCGCGCCGGTGCGCTCGTACTCCCGCAGGCCGCCGCCGGTGAGGTAACCCCGGGCGACGCACTCGACCGGGACCATGTCCAGCCGCTGGCAGCGGATGGCCCGCCCGGCGAACTCGGCCGGCACGTCGGTGGCCGAGATGACGTGGTTCGGCACCAGGTCGGCGAGCTGCTCGAACCACCACAGCGAGAGGGCGGTGAGCAGCCGACCCTTGTCCGGGATCGGTGTCGGGAGGGCCACGTCGTAGATCGAGATGCGGTCCGAGGCGACCAGGATCAGGTCGTCGCCGTCGGCGTACACGTCCCGGACCTTGCCCGAGTGCAGAAGTTCCACGCGCCCTAGTACACCACGCGGCGACGCCGGGCCCGTTCCGGCACCCGTACCGCCCCCGGGCTGCCGGGTGACCGGACGGACGTTGACACCCTCCTGCGCCGCCTGCGTGAATGGTCCGACCCGTCCGTACGTGCCAGGAGACCCCGTGCCCGTTGTCCGTCCCCCGATCGCCCGTTTCGGCGCCGACCCGGGCCGACGTCGAGTGCTCACCGCGCTGCTCGGCGCTCCCCTGCTGGCCACCGGTGGGCTGGCCGGATGCAGCGATGGCGCCGACACCTCAACCCAGGACGGGCCGATCGAGCTGTCGGTCTTCTGGTGGGGCGGGACGAAGCGGGCCGAGTTGACGGAAAAGGTCCTTCGGCTGTATTCGCAGCGCAACCCGCGGGTCAGCTTCCGGATCACCTGGCAGGGCGCCGACGGTTACTACGAGCGGCTGGCCACCCAGGCGGCCGGCGGCAACGTTCCGGACCTGATCCAGCTCGACGACGCCATGCTGACCGAGTACACCGAACGCCAGATCGCCCTCGACCTCACCGAAGCGACCGCCGATCACCGGTTGGACCTGCGTGGCCTGCCGGAGGGTCTGATCCGCTACGGCACCGTGGACGGGCGGACGATGGCGGTGGCCGCCGGGCAGACTCTCGCGGCCGTGGTCTTCAACCGTGACCTGCTGCGCGAGCTGCGGGTGCCCGAGCCGCGCGGCGGGATGTCCTGGGTGGACTACCTCGCCTGGGCGCAGCAGGTCACCGAGGCGAGCGACGGCCAGGTGGCCGGCACGATGGACGCGTCCGGCGACTACCGCGCCCTCTGGCTCTGGCTACGGTCCCAGGGCGGCGAGTTCTACCGCGGGCGGCAGCTCGGCTTTGGCGCCGAGGAGCTGATCGCCTGGTTCGAGCTGTGGCAGCGCGCCCGCACCGGGCGGGCCACGCCGGGCGCGGCCCTCGTCGACCAGGCCGACAGCGGGGAGCCGGCCCGGCAGTTGGTGGTCACCGGGTTGACCGCCGCGTCCTTCGCCTGGTCCCACCAGCTGCCGGAGCTGCAACGACTCACCGATTCCGAGCTGGGTGTGGTGGGCTTCCCCGGCCCGCCGGGCGCCCAGTGGGCGCGGGCGTCGATGTACTGGGCGGGGTTCCGGGGCACCCGCCACCCGGACACGGTGGCTGACGTGATCAACTTCCTGACCACGAACGGGGAGGCGGGCACCGTCCTCGGCCACGAGCGGGGCCTCAACGCCAGCCTCGCCGTCCGCCGCTACACCGAGGGCAGCATCACCGACCCGGCTCAGCAGCGCGCCGCCGCGTTCGGCGCCGGCATCGCCGACCAGCTGGGGCCGGCCCCCGCGCCACCGCCGAAGGGCCATCCCAAGGTGCGTTCCCTGCTGGTCACCGCGGCGGAGAGCCTCCGCGCCCGGCGTGCCGGCACGCGGGCGGCGACCTCACGTTTCCTCGCCCAGGCCAACGCCGCCCTGGCGGCCTGACCCACCGGCGGCCCACCGCCGCCAGCCACGCCCGCTGTCCGCCCCGGCCCGCCGCCGTCGAC
>NZ_JBFAPG010000627.1:0-2954 GCF_040675595.1 Micromonospora sp. NPDC049580 | reverse complement strand
GTCGGAGGCCGACCTGTCGGGCTACTTGCCCGGCATACCCGCGGGAGCGCCGTGGCCGTCCGGCCCACGGTCGCCGCCCGGCCCACGGTGGCCGCCGCCGGGGCCAGGGAAGACGCCGGCCTCGACGGCCTTGGTGATGGCGTCGGCCTGCTCCTGGGTGAGCTTGCCGTCCTTGACCGCCTGGTCCAGCCGCTCCTTGAGCGCGGCCTGCCGGTCCTCGGCGGACGGGCGCGCCGGACGATCGGCGGGCCGGTGCTGCTCGCGGACCTTCTCCAGCGCGGCGGTCACCTTGTCGGTGGGGACACCCAGCTCCTTGGCGAGCGCCTCGGCGAACTCACCCTGCCGGTCGGCCTTCGCCCCGGGAGCGGGGGCGGCGTTGGCGCTCGGGGTCGGCGTCGGGGTGTCCGCGGCGAACGCGATCGTCGGGGCGGCGATCCCCACGCCGAGGACGCCCGCGGTGGCCAGGCCGGCCAGCAGGTGCTTCCTACGGATGGTGCGGGACATGCAGTCCTCCAGAAAAGTCGGTGATGCGGCAATGTCGTCACCGACAGTGACCGGCGATTCTGGGCACGACCCGTGGCGACCCTGTCAGCGAGCTGAAAATCGAGCAGCGGGCTGCCCGTCGAGCAGCGGGCTGCCGATCGTGGCGGTGCGCGGGGAAATCGGTTGTGTCGTCGTTGGTCAGGCGGTCAGGGTTGGTGGCCGCCAACGGAGGGACACCTCGCGATGACCGTCGAGATTCGGGAGATTCCTCTCACCGGGTCGGACACCGGCCCGTACGGCATCACGGTTGGGACCGACGGCGCGTTGTGGCTGACGCTGGTCCAGGCCGGCGGGATCGCCCGCCTGGGGCCCGACGGCGAGACGGAGTCTGGGCAGCCCTGGAGATCGGCGCAGTAGCCCACCTGACCCCCACCCCCTGACCCTGGTGATCAAGAGGTTTGCGTCACGATCCGGCCCGAAAATGACCCAAACCTCTTGATCACCGGGGCGGGAGGCGGGCCGGGCGGAAGGGTGGGAGGCGGGGGCTAGCGGACGGCGGGGGTGGCCGTCAGGGTTCCGGTGTCGGTGTCCAGGGTTGCGGTGGTGCCTACCGGGACGGTCAGCTGGTCGGGGCCGTGGCCGATGGGGAGGCCGCCGAGGACCGGTACGCCCAGGTCGCCGAGGCGTTCGGTGAGGACGTCGACGATCGTGGTCTCCCAGCCGTCGCCGCAGTCGGTGAACTGCCCGACCGCCACACCGGCCAGCCCGTCCAACGCTCCGGCGCGGCGCAGGTGGGTGAGCATCCGGTCGACCTTGTACGGGGGCTCCTGCACGTCCTCGATCAACAGCACGGCACCGGTCAGATCGGGCAGGTCCGGAGTGCCGATCGACGCGGCGATCAGGCACAGGTTGCCGCCCAGCAGGGTGCCGGTGGCGCGCCCCGGCACCCGTACGCCGAAGGTCTCCTCGGTGGGCACCGCCTCGACGGTCACCGGCTCGGTGGTCATCAGCGCCGCGTGCAGGGACTCGGCGGAGCGCAGCGACGTCCGCTCGTCCCGCCAGGCGGCCCCCGGGCCGTGCACCCCGGCCAGCCGGGCGCCCCGCCACAGGGCGAGCTGCAACGCGGTGATGTCCGAGAAGCCGGCCACCACCTTCGGGTCGCGGCGGACGGCGGCCATGTCGATGGCGTCCACTATCCGCTGGGCGCCGTACCCGCCCCGGGTGCAGATCACGCCGCGCACCTTCGGGTCGGCGAACGCCGCGTTCAGGTCGGCGGCCCGCAGGTCGTCGGTGCCGGCGAGGTAGCCGTGGCGGGCGTACGCGTTCGGCGCCGGCACCGGCCGCAGGCCCCACCCGGTGAGCAGCTCCATCCCCCGGGCGACCCGCTCCGGCGAGGTCGGCCCGGACGGTGACACCAGCAGCACCGTGTCCCCGGGGCGCAGGACGGGCGGGCGGACGACTGCCGAATCCTCGTTGATCACAACCGCAGAGCCTAACGACACCGCGGAGCCTGACGAGCAGCGAACGCCGGCCGTCGACGCCGGTGCGCCCGCCGGCCAGCAACCCCGGCGCGCGGCGCGGGGATCCGAGTGGCGGGGCGTGGCGCTGCGGGACGTACCGGCTAGCCTCGACGCGTGGCAACCGCGCTGGTGATCGAGAACGACCCGACGGACGACGCACGCCGGTTGGGTGAGTGGCTGACCGAGGCTGGGCTGGAGCTGTGGGTGGTCCGCCCGCACGCCGGCGACGAGCTCCCCGCCGACCTGGAGGGGTACGCGGCGCTTGTGGTGCTCGGCGGCGACCAGCAGGCGTACCCGCTGCCGGACGGCTCGCCCGGCGCACCCTGGTTCCCGGCCGTGGAGGGGCTGCTGCGCAAGGCGGTCCGGTACCGCGTGCCCACCCTGGCCGTCTGCCTGGGCGCGCAGCTGCTCGCCACCGCGCACGCCGGGCTGGTCGAGCGGAGCCCGTCCGGGCCGGAGATCGGCCCCGGCGTGGTCGGTCGGCGTGACGCCGCGGAGGGCGACCCGCTGTTCCGGTACGTGCCGCTGATCCCGGACGTGCTCCAGTGGCACTCCGACGAGATCACCGAGCTGCCCCGGGGCGCCACCCTGCTGGCGGCCTCCACCCGGTATCCGCACCAGGCGTTCCGGCTCGGCGACCGGGCCTGGGGGCTGCAGTTCCACATCGAGTGCGACACCGCGATGATCGCCGACTGGGCCACCGACTCGGCCCAGCTCGCGGAGCTGGGCTACGACCCGGAGCTGGTCGTGGCGGCCTGCGACTCGGTGATGGTCGACGTCGAGGAGGTCTGGCAGCCGTTCGCCGCCCGGTTCGCGGCGCTGGCCCTCGGCGAGCTGGACGACAGCACGACGCGGCGGGGCCTGCCGCGAACCGGGCGGCGAACGGCTGCCAGACCTCCTCGACGTCGACCATCACCGAGTCGCAGGCCGCCACGACCAGCTCCGGGTCGT
>NZ_JBFAPG010000626.1:0-2981 GCF_040675595.1 Micromonospora sp. NPDC049580 | reverse complement strand
GGCCGGCAGTACGGCGCTGCTGCTGCTCGGCGCGGCCAACCGCGACCCGCGCCGGTTCCCCGACCCGGGGCGCTTCGATCCGACCCGCGAGCGGCGCCAGGACGACCAGGCCGCACCGCGCGGCGCCCGGCAGGGCCGGAGCCGCCAGGGTACGGCGAGCGAGAGGAGACGCTGATGGGTCCGCTGCGTTCGGTGGTGCTCGCGGGAGGTGGCACCGGGGGGCATATCTACCCGCTGCTCGCCTTCGCCGACTGCCTGCGCCGACACGACCCGGGCGTCCGGATCACCTGCCTCGGCACACCCAAGGGCATGGAGAACGAGCTGATCCCGCCACAGGGCTACGACCTGCGGCAGATTCCGGCGTACCAGCTGCCCCGGTCGGTGAACATGAACCTGGTGCGTACGCCGGGCCGGATGTGGACCGCGGCCCGCGCCGCGGGCAAGGTGATCGACGAGGTACGCGCCGACGCGGTCGTCGGCTTCGGCGGGTACGTCTCGGTGCCGGCCTACCTGGCCGCGTGGCGCCGCGAGCTGCCCATGGTGATCCACGAGGTGAACGTGCCGCCGGGCGTGGCCAACCGGCTGGGCATGAAGTTCACCAAGAACATCGCGGTCGGCTTCCCGCACCAGCCGAGCCAGGCCGAGTCGCTGCGCGACGCGACGGTGGTGGGGGTGCCGCTGCGCCGCAGCATCGCCTCGCTGGATCGGTACGCGCTGCGCAACGCCGCCCGCGCCCACTTCGGGCTCCGCCCCGACCTGCCGGTGCTCTTCGTCGCGGGCGGCTCGTCGGGCGCCCGCTCGATCAACCTGGCGGTCTCCGGCGCGGCCAAGGAGCTGGCCCGCAACGGTGTGCAGGTGCTGCACGTGATGGGGGCCCGCAACGAGCCGGTGCCGATCCCCACCGACCTGCCGGTGCCGTACGTGACGCTGCCGTACCTGTCCGAGATGGAGCTGGGCTACGCGGCGGCCGACCTCATGCTGGCCCGGGGCGGTGCGATGACCGTCGCCGAGGTGGCCGCGATCGGCCTGCCGACGATCTTCGTGCCGTACCCGCACAGCAACCAGGAGCAGAAGCGCAACGCGCTGCCCGTGGTGGAGGCTGGCGGCGGGCTGCTCGTCGACGACGGGGAGCTGACCCCGGACTGGCTGGAGCGCGCGGTGATCCCGCTGATCCGCGATCCGCAACGGCTCTACGCGATGGGCGCCGCGGCGTCGGCGTACGGGCGGCGCGACGGTGACGAGGCGCTGCGCTCGTTCGTCCTCGAGGCGGTGGCCCGGTGACCGCGCAGTTCACCCCGGCGGGCACGCTGACCGCCGAGGACCTGGGCGCCGTCCACCTGATCGGCGTGGGCGGGGTGGGCATGCTCGGCGTGGCCCGACTGCTGCTCACCCGGGGCATCCGGGTTTCCGGCAGCGACCTGCGCGAGTGGCCCTCGCTGGCGGGTCTGCGGGCGCTCGGCGGCACCATCTACCTCAGCCACGAGGCGACCAACCTCGACGGGGTGGACACCGTCGTCTACTCCTCGGCCATCCCGAATGACCACCTGGAACTGGTCGAGGCGCGTCGCCGCGGCCTGCGGGTGCTGCACCGCTCGGAGGCCCTGGCCGCGGCGATGACCGGCCGCCGGGCGGTGGCGGTCGCCGGCACCCACGGCAAGACCACCACCACCTCGATGGTGACCATGGTGCTCCAGCAGGCCGGGGTCGACCCGTCCTTCGTGATCGGCGGGGAGATCTCCGAGGTCGGCTCGGGCGCGCACCACGGCACCGGCGAGTACTTCGTGGTGGAGGCCGACGAGAGCGACCGCTCGTTCCTCATCTACCGCCCGTACGTCTCGATCATCACGAACGTCGAGCCGGACCACCTGAACACCTACGGCGACTACGCGACGCTGGAGGCGGCGTTCGTCGAGTTCGCCCGGCTCACCGACCCGAACGGGTTCATCATCACCTGCGCCGACGACCCGGGCGGTCGGCGGCTGGCGGCGACCCTGCGCGCCGAGGGGCGGCGGGTGTTCACCTACGGCGCGGCCGAGGACGCCGACCTGCGGCTGACCGAGATCGTCTCCTCCGCGCGGGGGGTGCGCTACCTGGCCGCGATCGACGGCCGGTCGCTGGGCGAGTTCCGGCTGCCGGTGCCGGGGCGGCACATGGGGCTCAACAGCGCCTCGGCGGTGCTGACCGCGTACCTGCTCAAGCTGCCGCTGGAGGCGGCGGAGGCGGCGCTGGCGGTCTTCCCCGGCGTGCGACGGCGCTTCGAGCGCAAGGGCGTCGCGGACGGCGTGCTGGTCTACGACGAGTACGCCTACCACCCCACGTCGATGACGCTGGCGATGCAGACGCTGCGCGAGGTGGCCGGCGACGGACGGTTGATCGTCGTCTTCCAGCCGTACCGGCTGTACCGCACCCGCGACAACCAGGCGGAGATCGCCGAGGCGCTGGCCATCGCCGACGAGGTGGTGCTGCTGGAGGTCTTCGGGCCGGGCGAGCTGCGCCAGCCCGGTGAGGGCTCGGCGGCGCTGATCGAGGCGGTGGCGCTGCCGGCCGAGCGGAAGGTGTTCGTCGACTCCTGGGATGCCGCGCCGGTCGAGGTGGTCCGCCGGGCCCGCCCGGGGGACGTGGTGGTGACCATGGGCGCTCCGCCGATCTCGCTGATGGGTGACGAGCTGCTGGCCGCCCTGGGCGCGCGTACCGCCGAGTCCGCGCCGGGGGCGACGGTCGACCCGGTGGCCACGACCCCGGCGATCGGCCAGCCGGTGCCCGGCGGGTCCACGGCCGGTGGCGACGGGGCGGCGCTCGGGGGCGCCGCCGCACCGGACGGCGCGGCCCCCACGGCCGGATGAGCCCCGGCCCCGCCCGAGGGCGGACCAGCGGCGCCGACGGCGGCGCCCCACGACGCGGTCCGGTCCGTCGTTGGCAGTTGGCCCGGGCCATGAAGCGGCGGGTCGACGCCGGCACCGCGTCGCTGCCGGCCCGGACCA
>NZ_JBFAPG010000625.1:0-2985 GCF_040675595.1 Micromonospora sp. NPDC049580 | reverse complement strand
CGGCCCCGTCGCGCCACGCGCCGGGGCCGGCTCGGACCAGGCGTCGGGCGGCCGGCGAGATGGGCGGCCGAGTCGCCTAGTTTCCCGCGGGCACCTGGTCCTTGACGTCGTCGTAGCCGACCGCGCCGGGCGCGTCGGTCGGCGCGTAGATCACGCGGAGCACGCCCGTCGGGAACACCTCGGTCGCCATCACCCGCAGGTGGTACGGCGTGTCGCCGTCGTCGAACAGCCTGCGGCCCTTGCGCGCCGCCACCGGGTGCACCAGCAGACGCAGCTCGTCGACCAGCCCGGCGGCGAGGAGCTGCTGCACCACGGAGATCGACCCGGGAATGAGGATGCCCTTGATCCCGGCGTCGGCCTTGAGCGCGGCGACGGCCGCCGGGAGATCGCCGTCGATGACCTCCGAGTTGCGCCAGGAGAATTCCAGCGGCTGGCGGGAGACGACCACCTTGCGCACGTCCCCGAGCTGCTTGGCGAACCCGGCGTCCTCGCCACCCGCCGCCTCCCGGTCGGGCCAGGCTCCGGCGAAGCTGTCGTAGGTCACCCGGCCGATGAGCAGCACGTCGGACGTGTCGTAGTCCTCGGTGACGGCGCGGCCCATGTTGTCGTCGAAGTACGGGAAGTGCCAGTCGGGGTCGATCTCGGCCACGCCGTCGGCCGAGATGAACAGCGTGGAGATGACCTTCGCCATCGCGGTGCTCCTTCACGTCAGGTGCTGTCGGCAGATAGACGGGCACAGCATCCCAAACTCGTCGGCCACCTACCGTCCCTCGAACCGCGCGCCGCCGACCGAATCCGCCGAGAACGGCGGAACCGTCGGATGCGGCCGGTAGGTTGCACGGACATGGCCACGCCCGCCGACGTCCGACGCGAACTCGCGAGCCTCGCCGACCCGGCCCGGGCGGCCGGATCGAGCCGGTTCCTCCAACTGGGCCCGGGCGGCTACGGCGAGGGTGACCGGGCGATCGGGGTTTCCGTACCGGAACAGCGGCGGGTGGCCGCCCGGTACTGGCGCGATCTCTCCCTGACCGGCACGGCGGAGCTGCTGACCAGCGACGTGCACGAGGAGAGGTTGACATCGCTGTTCATTCTGGTCCGCAAGTTCGCCCGGGGCGACGAGGAGGAACGGGGCCGCGTCGTCCGCCTCCTGCTGGACAACACCGACCACATCAACAACTGGGACCTGGTGGACTCGTCCGCCCCGTACATCCTCGGGCCGTGGCTGATCGACAAGGACCGGAGCGTCCTGGATCGCCTGGCCGCGTCGGACCTGGTGTGGGACCGGCGCATCGCCATCATGGCGACCTTCGCCTTCATCAGGATCGGTGACTTCGACTGGACGTTCCGCCTGGGTGAACGGCTCCTGCACGACCCGCACGACCTGGTCCGCAAGGCGGTGGGCTGGATGCTGCGCGAGGTGGGCAACCGCGACCGGGCGGCCGAGGAGGAGTTCCTGGCCCGGCATCACCGGGTCATGCCGCGCGTCATGCTGCGGTACGCGATCGAGAAGTTCGAGCCGCAGCGACGCAGAGAGTACCTGTCCGGGCTGGGCTGACGGGCCTTGCGTCTTCGGCTGCGGCAGGACGCGGGCGAGCCCCGGTCGATCGCTGACGGATCGGCCGGGGCTCGTCGGTGAGCGCAGGATCAGGCGAGATCGAACCGGTCGAGCTCCATGACCTTCGTCCAGGCCGCGACGAAGTCCTGCACGAACTTGTCGCGCGCGTCCTGGCTGGCGTAGACCTCGGCGAGGGCCCGCAGCTGGGAGTTGGAGCCGAAGATGAGGTCGACCGCGGTGGCGGTCCACTTCACCTCGTCGGTGGCCAGGTCCCGGATCTCGTACACGTGCTCGTCGGACTTCGACGCGCTCCACCGGGTGCCCGGGGAGAGCAGGTTGGCGAAGAAGTCGTTGGTGAGCACACCGGGCCGGTCGGTGAGGACGCCGTGCTGGCTGCCGCCGGTGTTGGCGCCGAGCGACCGCAGACCGCCGACGAGGACGGTCATCTCGGGCGCGGTCAGGTTCAGCATGTAGGCACGGTCGACGAGCAGCACCTCCGGCTGGGTCTTCTCACCCGGGCGCAGGTAGTTGCGGAACCCGTCGGCGCGCGGCTCCATGACCCGGAAGGACTCGACGTCGGTCTGCTCCTGGGTGGCGTCGGTGCGGCCCGGCCGGAACGGCACGGTCACCTCGACACCCGCGTCGCGCGCCGCCTTCTCGACCGCTGCCGAGCCGGCCAGCACGATCAGGTCGGCGAGCGAGATCCTCGCCCCACCGGCGGCGTTGAACTCCTGCTGGATGCCCTCCAGGGTGCTCAGTACCGACGCGAGCTGCTCGGGCTGGTTGACCTCCCAGTTGCGCTGCGGCTCGAGGCGGATCCGCGCGCCGTTGGCGCCACCGCGCTTGTCGGTGTACCGGAAGCTCGCGGCAGAGGCCCAGGCGGTGGAGACCAGCTGGTCGATGGTGAGACCAGAATCCAGAACCTTGGCCTTGAGGGCGGCGATGTCGGCGTCGCCCACCAGCTCGTGGTCGACGGCCGGCACCGGGTCCTGCCAGAGCTGCGGCTCGGCCACCCACGGCCCGAGGAAGCGCTCGATCGGGCCCATGTCGCGGTGCAGCAGCTTGTACCACGCCTTGGCGAAGGCCAGCGCGAACTGGTCGGGGTTCTCCAGGAAGCGGCGCGAGATCTTCTCGTACGCCGGGTCGACGCGCAGCGACAGGTCGGTCGTGAGCATCGTCGGCCGGTGCTTCTTCGACGGGTCGAAGGCGTCCGGGACGATCGCCTCGGCATCCTTGGCGACCCACTGCTTCGCGCCACCAGGGCTCGTGGTGAGCTCCCACTCGTAGCCGAAGAGGATCTCGAAGAACCGGTTGCTCCACCGCGTCGGCTGGTCATGCAGATGACCGGACCCTCACCCGACGTACGCAGCAGATAGCGGTACCGCTCCCCCGGCACCGCGTACCCCCGGCTGTCCAGGAACTCCCACTCC
>NZ_JBFAPG010000624.1:0-3000 GCF_040675595.1 Micromonospora sp. NPDC049580 | reverse complement strand
CTCGGGGTGGGGGGGGGGGGGCTTGTTTTTTGTTTTCTGGGTGGGGGGGGGGGGGGAGTCTACCACCCCCCCCCCCACCGCCGGGCGATCAGTCCAGGTCGAACTCGCCGTCCTGCGCGCCCGCGACGAACGCGTCCCACTCGGCCTGGGTGAAGACGAGCACGGGGCCCTCCGGCTCGGCGGAGTTGCGCATCCCGATCAGATCGTCGACGAACGCGACCTCGACGGCGCTCTCCGAGGTGTCCCCCTCGGCCCGTTGCCAGACGGCCCGGGAGAGGTCGAAATCGCCCTTGGGGTGCTGCGCCATGGTTCTTTCCTCCAGTGCGGGGGCCGTCTGGGGACCGCGTGCCGATCCCCATCGGGCAGGATAAGCGGATGCCGAGCCTGACCCGTGTAGAGGCGACCGCGCGTGGCGCGGCGATTACTGTCGAGTCCTATCAGGTGGACCTCGACCTGACCGGCGACGGGGACCTGTTCCGTTCCCGCGTCGAGATCCGGTTCCGGGCGACCCCCGGCACCGCGACCTTCGCCGAGGTCAAGCCCGCCAACCTCCTCGCGGTACGCCTCAACGACCGCGACGTCGACCCCGGCACGTTGACCGACAACAAGCTGCCGCTGGCCGACCTCGACACGACGAACACCCTGTTCGTCGAGGCGGAGATGGCGTACTCCAACGCCGGGGAGGGGCTGCACCGCTTCGTCGATCCGGCCGACGGCGAGACCTATCTCTACGCGATGTCGTTCCTCGACAACGCCCAGCGCATCTTCGCCGCGTTCGACCAGCCCGACCTCAAGGCCCCGTTCACCCTCACGGTCACCGCGCCGCCGCAGTGGACGGTCTCCGGCAACGCCGAGGTGGTCGCCACCCCGGCCCCGGGGCGCTGGGAGTTCGCCCCGACCGCGCCGCTGGCGACGTACTTCTTCTCGCTGATCGCCGGGCCGTACCACGTCCGGCGGGCCGAGCACGACGGTGTGCCGCTGGGCCTCTACTGTCGACGGTCGCTCGCCGAGCACCTCGACGCCGACGCCGAGGAGATCTTCACCGTCACCGGGCAGTGCCTGGACCGGTTCCACCAGCTCTTCATCGAGCGCTACCCGTTCGGCAAGTACGACCAGGCGTTCGTCCCCGAGTTCAACGCCGGGGCGATGGAAAATCCGGGCATCGTCACCTTCCGCGACGACTACGTGTTCCGCTCGGCGGTCACCGACACCCAGCGCGAGCTGCGGGCCACCACCATCGCCCACGAGATGGCGCACATGTGGTTCGGTGACCTGGTCACCATGCGCTGGTGGGACGACCTGTGGCTCAACGAGTCGTTCGCCGAGTACCTGGGCACCCGGGTCACCGCCGAGGCGACCCGCTTCGACCAGTCGTGGACCACGTTCGCCATGCGCCGCAAGGCCTGGGGGTACGCGGCCGACCAGCGCCCCTCCACCCACCCGGTCGCCCCGCCGGAGGTGGCCGACGCCGACGAGGCCCTGCTCAACTTCGACGGCATCTCGTACGCCAAGGGCGCCTCCGTGCTGCGGCAGCTCGTGGCGTGGCTCGGCGACGAGGCGTTCCTCGCCGGCCTGAACGCGCACTTCGCGGCGCACCGCTTCGGCAACGCCACCCTCGCCGACCTGCTGGCCAGCCTGAGCACGGCCAGCGGCCGGGACCTGTCCGGATGGGCCGAGCTGTGGCTGCGCCAGCCGCAGGTCAACACGCTGCGCGCCGAGGTCGCCGTCGACGCCGACGGCCGCTACACCGAGGTCGCCGTGGTGCAGACCGCGCCCGAGTCGCATCCGGTGCTGCGTCCGCACCGCATCGGCGTGGGCCGGTACGCGGCGGACGGCACGGTGCGGCGCGACGAGGTGGATCTCGACCCGGCCGTCGACGGTGGTCGGACCGTGCTCGGCGCGTTGACCGGCGAGCCGGCGGCCCGGGTGCTGCTGCTCAACGACGGTGACCTCACCTTCGCCAAGGTGCGCCTCGACCCGGCGTCGGCGGACGCCGTCGCGCTGGTCCTGCCGGGCCTGGCCGACCCGCTCACCCGGGCGGTGCTCTGGAGCGAGGCACTGGACGCGGTGACCGACGGGGAGCGACCGGTCAGCGGCCTCGTCGACCTGATGGTCGCGGCGCTGCCGGCCGAGACCGAGGTGATCATCGCGGAGGACGTGCTGACCCTCAGCCGGTCCCTGGTGGACCGCTACCTCGACCCGCTGGCCCGTTCGGCGGCGCTGGCCCGGGTCGCCCTGGCCTGCCGACAGCTGCTGGACGGCGCCACGGCGGGGGAGTCGTTGCAGCTCGCCGCCGCGCGCGGCTGGATCGCCGCGACCACCGACACGGACCTGCTCGTCGGTTGGCTCGCCGGCCGGGACGTACCGCCGGGGCTGAAGGTCGACGCCGAGCTGCGGTGGGCGGTGCTGCGCCGGCTCGTGGTGCTGGGCGCGGCCGGGGAGGCGGAGATCGCCGCCGAGGCGGCCGCCGACGTCAGCTCCACCGGCGCGGAACGGGCCGCCCGCTGCCGGGCCGCTCTGCCCGACCCGGCCGCCAAGCAGGCGGCATGGGAGATCATCGTGCGCGACACCGAGCTGTCCAACCGGCTGCTGGAGGCGACGGCCGAGGGGTTCTGGCAGCCCGAGCAGGCCGACCTGACCGCCGCGTACGTCGAGCGGTACTTCACGGAGATGCCGGCCGCCGCGCGTCGGCGTACCGCGTGGACGGCCGACCGGGTGGCGAAGCTGGCGTTTCCCCACTACGCCGTGGCGCAGCCGACCCGGGAGGCGGCCGCGGCGCTGCTGGCCCGCGACGACCTGACCCCGGGCCTGCGCCGGGTGGTCACCGACGCGGACGACGACCTGCGGAGCGCGCTCGTCGCCCGGACGGCGGTGGCCGCCGCCGCAGCCTGAGGCGGGGTCACGGCGGCAGCCTGAGGCCGGGCCGCCGAGACGATTCGGTGCCGGCAGGGCGCGGGGCGGCCCGGCCACCCCGCGCCCTGCGGTCAGCGCAGCGCGGGC
>NZ_JBFAPG010000623.1:0-3020 GCF_040675595.1 Micromonospora sp. NPDC049580 | reverse complement strand
CGCCCGACCGGGCGGCCCCTCGCGTCGAGCGGCTCAGACGCGGGTCGTTCGGCGGTCGCGCCGCCACACCTGGCGGAGCCGGTCGACGAAGAAGTCCCGGTTCACCCAGTAGAACTCCAGCCAGATGTTGTCCGGGTCGCGCAGCCAGATCTGTGACCCCGCCTCGTGCTTGGAGGTGGTGATGCCGGAGTGCGCGACGCCGACGGCGTCCAGGTGGACCACCCACTCGTCCAGGTCGGCGCGCTCCGGCACGTGGTAGGCCAGATGGTGCAGCCCCGGGCGCCGCTCGTCGAAGCGGTCGGTGCCACCGTCGGGCGGGTCCACGAGGCAGCCCAGCACCACCGACGCGAACGACGCCGTGTGCAGCAGGGTACGGAAGCGGAAGCCGGACTCGGGTGGCGTGACGTCGTTGACCACCACCATCTCGAACACCGAGCAGTAGAACGCGGTGCTGCCTTCCAGGTCGACGACGGTGAGGTTGATGTGGTTGCGACCGTCCAGGCGTGGCATCGCCGGTCTCCTCAGGCCGTCCGGCCGGCCGCCGCGACGGCCGGTCTGCCCAGGGGCTGGCCGCCGTCGGGCGCGGGCACCGCCGGCACGGCCTCCAGGACCGACATCGACGAGGTCGGCGTGATCCGCGACAGCCGGAACCCGGCGTCGTCGAGCAGCGCGCGGAACTCCGGCTCGGTCCGGGTCCGCCCGCCGAACAGCGCGAGCGCCTTGACGTCCATCACCTTGCCGGTGTCGTCGTGGTTGCCGTAGCGGCTCACCGACTCGACGATGACCAGTCGACTGTCGGGCCGGGCGGCGGCGCGGACGTTGCGCAGGATCGCGGCGGCCTGCTCGTCCGGCCAGTCGTGGATGATCGTCTTGAGCAGGTACACGTCGGCGCCCTCGGGCAGCGGGTCGAAGAAGCTGCCGCCGCGGACCTCGCACCGGTCGGCGACATCCGCGCGGGCCAGCACGTCTGGCGCCTCGGTCACCACGTGCGGCAGGTCGAGCAGGATCGCGCGCAGCTCGCGGTGGCGGGCGAGCAGGCCGGCGACGAAGGTGCCGTGCCCGCTGCCCACGTCCACCAACGTCCGGGCCGTGCCCAGATCCAGCGCCGGCGCCACGGTGCGCAGCACGAACGGGTTGACGCTCTCGGCCGACCGCTCGAACCGGACGCACTCGTGCCGGTGGTCGGCGAAGTGGTCGTAGTAGCGCGTGCCGCCGTGCACGTGCCCGAACGCGGTCTCGCCGGTACGCAGGCTGTGCGTCAGCCGCGCCCACGAGTAGATGTCCGGCGGCATGAGGGGGAAGCACTCGCGGACCGAGAAGGGGTGGTCGCTGCGCAGCGGTTCGGCCAGTGGGGTGAGCCCGAAGACCTCGGGCGTGACCTCGGTGAAGATGCCCCGCCCGGCCAGCGCGCGCAGGCCACGGGTCAACGCGCCGGGGTCGGCGCCGACGCGCCGGGCCAGCACGTCCACCGGCAACGGACCCTCGATGAGCTGGTCGGCGACCGCGAGGTCACACATGACCCGGATGGTGAACGGAACGATGTAGTCGGCCAGTTCGGTGAGGCGGGTGACCGACGCGAGGTCGATGCGAGGCGTCACGGACATGTCCGTACGGTATCCGGTCGAGCGTTGCGATACCAGATAGCATACGAGACACTTGATACGTGCATCTCAACCTGTTCACCCAGTGCTCGCCGTCACCGCAGTTCAAGGGGTTCTGGCGACATCCCGCCGACCGAAGCGCCACCGGCTACCGCGATCTCGGCTACTGGGTCGAGCTGGGTCGCCGCCTGGAGGCCGCCTGCCTGGACGCGCTCTTCTTCGCCGACGTGCACGGCACCTACGACGTCTACCAGGGCTCCTGGCGGGCCGCCGTGCGGCACGCCGTGCAGATCCCGTCGATCGACCCGCTGCTCGTGCTGCCGGCGATCGCGGCCACCACCTCCCGGCTGGGCCTCGCCGTCACCTACTCGACGACCTACCACGCCCCGTACGAGTGCGCCCGGGTGTTCAGCTCGCTGGACCACCTCACCGGCGGACGGGTCGCCTGGAACATCGTCACCTCGTATCTGCGGTCCGCGTCGGCGAACGGGCTCGGCTCGTACCTGGACCACGACGAGCGCTACGACCGGGCCGACGAGTACGTCGAGGTGGCCCGGCGGCTGTGGGAGGAGAGCTGGGACGACGACGCGGTCCGGCGCGACGTCGCCGCGAACGTCTTCACCGACCCGGACCGGGTACGCGAGATCGGCCACGAGGGGCGCTGGTTCTCCGTGCGGGGCCCGCACCAGTGCGAGCCGTCGCCACAGCGCACCCCCGTGCTCTACCAGGCCGGGGCGTCCGGACGGGGGATGACCTTCGCGGCCCGGCACGCCGAGGTGGTCTTCCTGACCATGGCGGACCCGGCCAGCGGCGCGTCGCAGGTGGCCCGGCTGCGCGCCGAGGTGGCCGCACACGGGCGCGACCCGCGCTCGGTGAAGGCGTTGCAGGGCAGCATGGTGATGGTCGCCCCGACCCGGGCGGAGGCCCGCCGACGTGCCGAGGAGTACGTGGCGCTGTGGAGCGGCGAGGGCCAGCTCGCCAAGTGGTGCGGCTGGATGGACGTGGACCTCGCGGCGTACCCGGACGAGACGCCGGTGGCGGAGATCGCCGGGCAGGGCAGCCAGAGCTTCGTGGGTTTCCTGCGCCGGCTCGGACCCGAGCGCACCTGGACGGTCGGCGACGTGCGCTACCTGGTGGCGACCGCCCGCCGGCCCCGCACCGGAGCGCCGGTGACCCTCTTCGGCACGGTCGAGCAGGTCGCCGACCGGATGGAGGAGTGGTGCGCGGTGGCCGACGTGGACGGTTTCAACCTGATCCCCTGCCCGACGACCCAGGGCATCGACGACATCTGCGACCTGCTCGTGCCGGAGTTGCAGCGCCGTGGCCTGTTCCGCACCGCGTACGACCCGGCGGAGCGGACGCTGCGGGAGCGCTACTTCGGCGCCGGCGCGTCCGGGCCGGCCCGGGTGCCGGCCCGGG